>JBBQDY010000130.1:0-8236 GCA_038320155.1 Cytophagales bacterium | reverse complement strand
TGAAAAAAGAAATAAAAGAACCAGTTATCAGCAGGATCTTAGTGCAATCTACTCTTAAGTTAACGCGGATGCCCTACAGGACGCCTAATCTCATGGCTTTAATCGTGGGTATTGGAAAATAGCTGTTCGAGATTTGTATTCTCGAACCTTGATCTAGGGATTTGCAATCCCCGAAAAGGTGTAATCAATGACTGAGAGTAATCCGTACAGCTTCGGAAGTAACAAATCCTTGATTTCTTTCATTAAAAGTTCAACCCTTTCAGGGGTACCATTTCCCAGCATTGATTTCCAAAACCCCCGGTTGCACCGGGGGCTAATCATGGTTTGACCACTTCGTGGTCTGTGGAATAAAATATATTGATTTCTTCAAAAATATGATCCTGAAATGCCTGTCCCCCGCTAGGTGTAGAGTGTTTGCCTAAGCGTAGTTTTCAACTACGCTTTCATATTTTAAGGAATTTTCAATTCCTTAAAATCCAGCTGTTCGAGTCCCGATATTTATCGCGGATGCAATCTCGAACCTTGATCTAGGGATCTGCAATCCCCGAAAAGGTGTAATCAATGACTAAGATTATTCCGTACAGCTTTGGATGTAACAAATCCTTGATTTCTTTCATTAAAAGTTCAACCCCTTCAGGGTTACCATTTCCCAGCATTGATCTTCAAACCCCCGGTTCCACCGAGGGCTAATCATGGTTTGACCACATCGTGGTCATTGGAATAAAAACATATCTGCCATGTTCAACTCGTTATAGTCCCCTTCTTATTTATGATCCTGAAAGGATCAAACCATGAATAGCCATGGGTGAAACCCGTGGTAAAACCAATGTGAATCACACCCAACGACCCTGAAGGGTGTCGAACAAATCGGGACCAAATCATCCATTTAAATTTCCCGTGCTAGGTTTGGAATGACCCAGCTGTTCGAGTCCCGATATCGCGGATGCAATCTCGAACCTTAATCCGGGGATTTGTAATCCTAACACGATCAACAATTAATCGTTTTGGCGAACCCTCAGCCTGAGCGAAATTTGGAACCTCGCCCGACAATCAGATAGAATTTGTAATTCAGTTCTGAGCCAATATTTTTCACCTCTGAGCCGATGTGTTTCGCCATTAAGCACGGACACAAAGTCGTGTTGTAGAATCCGAAGCGAGGGAATACCCGGATATTCATGACGCTGGAGGTAAATTTATTCATGGCTATCTCACCATCCATGTAAAAGCTGTCGTAAGCGTAAAATTTGTAGTTTAGTAACTCAATATGCCGGCAGAATTTCTGAAAAGGAATTAACAAAAAAAATTATAGGAGTAACTATGGAAGAGCTATCGATAGGTGATATCGCATTGATAATTATTAGCGGTTTGGGGGTTATTCATGGACTTCTTCTCGGTGTATTCCTTTTTTTTCATAAGAGAGGTAGTAGCCTTTCCAATCAGTTACTCGGTTTTCTTCTTTTCGTATTGTCTTTTAGAGTGGGCAAATCGGTCTTGCTAGAGTTTGCTCAAGATTTACATGTAAAGATCATTTTTATTGGTCTTGCCTCCATGTTGCTAATCGGCCCTTTGTTTTACCTATTTTCAAAATCACTGCTCTTGCGCTCTTTCTCGCTCCGGAATATTCATTTTCTGCATTTTCTCCCGGCCATTTTTGGAATATGTTTTGGTTTTTGGATCGAGGAAATTCACCTAAGGTCTTTTCCGCTCTGGGTTTTTGTCGTGGTGTATGCTTTTTACTACGGACATTATTTAAGCTATATCGTCTTTAGCTATCGAGCGGCCGTCAAAGCGCCCGCGGTAAATTCAACTAATTATCAACTGCTTAGGCTAATCTTCTTCGGGCTATTGGCTATTTGGTTTGTCTATAGTTTAAATCTCTTTGATGAAGACATCCCATATATTATTGGCCCTATTCTTTATTCAATTGTGGCTTATTCGATCAGCTTTCTGGTGATCAAAAATCGCTTTATCGATAAAGTAGAATACGAAAAATATAAGTCCACACAAATTCCGGAGAATCTGGGCGAGGAAATCTATTTGAGAATTCAAAAATTGATGGTTGAAGAAAAGGGTTTCAAAAATCCCGATCTGACACTCAAATTTCTGGGCGAGCATTTCCACCAAAGCCCTCAGATCATTTCTATGGTAATCAACCGAAAGAGCGGTAAGAATTTCAATTCGTTTATCAATTACTATCGAATTGAAGAAAGTATAAAGCAATTGAGGGATTCAAAATTTGAGCATTATACCATATCGGCAATTGCAATGGAATCCGGATTCAATAGCCTCTCCAGTTTCAATACAGCCTTTAAAAAGCAAACCGGCTCAACTCCCCTTGCATTTCGCAACATGCGTTAAATGATCAGTTTCTCTTACGAAATGATCATTTCGGGAGTTTCTAATCAGCAAGAGTATATTCTTTGTTGAAAAAATATACTTATGTCTAGAATTAAAAAGTTTGTAAAATGTTCACTGATGCTGGTGGCAGGATCTATTGTTTTATTGGCCGGTTTCGGGTGGTGGTTTATGAGTTTGCTTTCAACCCCAAACTCCTCTTCTGAAAATCTCAAAGATGTGTTTCCTTCCTCCCTGCCCTATTTGACAGACAATCCTGTACAAAACAGAGGGAAAATTTTAGCCGTGGTTACCAGCACCGAATCTTTTCCAACGACAGGTAAGAAAACAGGGTACGAACTTACCGAACTGGCTCAAGCCTACTATGTATTTGTTGCCAATGGATTTGAAGTAGACATAGCGAGTACACGGGGCGGTGAACCGCAGATGGTCCTCGATGATGAAGATATGACTGAGTATGATTACGCTTTTCTAAAAGATACCCTCGCTATGCGAAAAGCAAAAGGCACAATTGCCATGGAAAATGTACTTTTAGAAGAATATGAGGCAATCTATTTTGTAGGTGGAAAGGGTGCAATGTTTGATTTCCCAGATCATAAGTCCATTCAAAAAGCCGTAAAAATATACCATGAACAAGGGAAAATAATTGGTGCGGTTTGTCATGGGCCGGCAGCTTTGGTAAATGTGAAATTGACAGATGGCACTCCCTATTTGAAAGGCCGAAAGGTTTCTTCATTCACAAACCGCGAAGAACTTTTTCTGATCAAAGAGGCTCAGGTGATATTCCCTTTCATGTTGCAGGATAAACTGATAGAAAATGGGGCATTGTATTCTGAAGGCGCCATGTATCTTGAAAACGTCATTTCAGATGGAACCTTGGTCACGGGACAAAATCCTTGGTCAACTTGGGTTGTTGCAGAAACTATGGTCACTCGATTAGGCTACGAACTGAAAAAAAGAGAAAAAACAGCCGCCGAAAATGCAGTCCTGATTTTAAATGCCTATGAAAAAAGGGGGTACGGTAAAGCCAAACAAATGATCGAGGAATTAAGTAGTGGTGAAAAACAAGTAATCAGTAGAGATCTGATTGCAATGCACGCACTGGTAGCAGCGATGCAGTGGGAGATTTCAAAAGGGTTTGAGATTATCGGACTTTTAAGACATGTAAAGACTACTTCGTAAGAAAGGCCTACTGAGACTGTTCATTTAAGTGTGTCTGCTAATTTTACAAATAGATGACAAAGAAACGAACACTTGAAGAATTATTTAGTGATCCTCAGATGAATGAGCGATAAAAGAGCGCCTTTACAGTAAAAAGTGATTGCTTGGCAAAGAGAGCCCATTTAGTGCGATTTTACCACAATTGGTCAATATGATGCTTGATGGGGAAATTGAGAGTTTTCTTACTCAAGAGCGAGCTACGGAAAGCTTAAATAAGCGAAATGGCAGGACCCCTCGAAGTGTAGTCAAATCGCTGTTCGGACTGGGTGGGATTTGTAATTCCACCCCATTATTTCTGGGATTTGTAATCCCATTTTTCAATAATTCAACACCTTCAGGATTGCCATTTCCCAACATTGAACTCGGATTCCCCGCCCCGATAGCTATACGGCTAATCATGGTTTGACCACTTCGTGGTCTTTTGTAAATACATACCTTCCCACTGAACCATCATACAAAATTAATGATCATGAAATGCCTGTCCCGATTTATCGGGAGCCATGGGTGAAACCCATGGTAAAAATCAATGCGAATTACCACCCAACGACCCTGAAGGGTGTCGAACAAATCGGAACCAAATCATCCATTTAAATTCTAGCTGATCGAGATTTGTAATCTCCATCCTTGATCGAGTGATTTGCTATCCCTGGATTATTCGGATATTTCCATTTTTAGTTTAACACCCTCAGCTCTTTTGCTTCTGTGACTTAGTGGACCGGCAATTAAGGGTTGTCATTCTTGATCTTAGTATTCCGGGTTCTGATCACTGGGACTCATTGCTTGATTAAAATTCAGTTCTGTCCCGTTAACCTGCCCCAGATTCACTGCCGCTCCGATGAAAAAATTATCCTGAAATTGATCTTTCTGGCCCATTTCTGCTGGCTTTTGACAAGCTGAAATCCCTAAAATTAACCAGATAACTAGGAGGCTGTTTTTCATAGACTGACACATATTAGAGGAAAATTAGATCCTATTGAATGTTAATTTAAACTGATAACCGACATCCTTACATCCAACCTCCTACCTCCCAACCTCAATCCTTCCCACTCCCCTTTAACTGCTCTTCTTTGTAAGTGAACAAGATGTTGAAGGTGGTCAGCGAGCCATATGCCCTGGTAAGTCTGTAAGCAAAAAAAATAGGTCTGGAGCAATAGATGACCACTTTCACTTCGTAATAATCTTGTTTTTTAATATTCTCTTTTTTACAACTATCCAAATCAATCACGGTTTATAGGTCAAATAAAGCTTCTGTAACTCGATGACTATCGGACTGTGACCGTCGTCCGATGGATGTGAAGAGTGGACGAATTGTCAATGGCTGATTTTTTGGTTGTCTCTATTGGGTATAGTAGGTTACTTTGTTTCTTTTTTTGTAGCACTATTAAGGATTTCCCTGAAATCTTATCCCTTACAGTTAAATATGTTATTGAGTGAAGCCAAAAGTGGGTTTTATTATTGCATTATTCTTATAAATCTGCTTTCTTTTTCCTTTTCTTTCTTACGTAAAGATACAAGAAAATTAGTCTCGAAAACGATCATTAAAATCCAAAATACTAATTATCAAAAACATTTTTTTTAATAAAAAACCGTGTTTAAATCATTATAGTAATAAATATAAATAAGATTAAACCTAGATAGTCCTAGATTTTCGGTTATTCTTTTGGTTTTAAAACATGCTTTAATAATTTTTAACGAATGATAATTATTGTATTTTTTTGATACACCTTTGCTCAAACAAATAGAAAGTTTTTAGAGAGCTATTCAGTTTAAGAAACGTAACATCTTATCATTCCTAGTCAATGAAAAAAATTAAATTGTTAATGCTTTTATCATGTCTTATTTCAGGCGTGTTTTGGCAGGAAGGTTATGCTCAATCTCCTGGTTTGATTTATAAACCATCCAGTACGGTTGCAGGAAGATCAGTCCTTGATCCTAATGGGGATGGTTTTTCATCACCTACTTCAGTTGGATTTGTTAGCAAAGACTACGGTGAATTCTCTGAGCTTAGGATGATTCCGGTGCCTAGTTTTATGAATGAACCTTTTGGAGATCCAAGTACAGGAGGAACTGGAGGCCATACCGATGTAGTCAGTTTGGATGGTAGCAATTCTGTGTTTGTTTTGAAGAAAACCATAAGTGGGCTCGACTACTTTATCGTACGATTTCGCGTGGGGGGAGCATCTACCGCCCGAAAGGGATATTCTCTTTTAATCGATATCAATAGTGCATTTTCTGGAGTAGGGAATAATCCTGGGTTTGAAAAGGAAATCGTATTGGAAACTGGTGTAGGAGTCAAAATTTACACCCATAATGTGACGAATGGGACATCTACTTTCAAAACTTTTGACATAAATGCCAACCACCAGCGATCCATTGCTCTAAGTACCAACAATGGAGATCCGGATTATTTCTATGATTTTTTTGTGCCTTATTCGGAAATGGAGATTCCTGCCGGCACTCCGGTTCGATTTGTGGCTACTACGATCACCTCTGCTCAAAGCGGGATTGGCGGGACTTCCTCAGATGTGGACGGGATAGATGACAGACTCTATGGTGGCAATACTCTAGCCATTTATTTTGATCTGATCACCAGTTTTCCTCCGATAGACCTCAACACTTTAGGCGAAGGAGGCGGTTTTGGCCAGATTTTATCTTACATCCCCACACTATCTGGACCAATTTCTAGTAATAGCACGCAGATTTCAGGTTTTTCCCAAGAAGCCAATGGAAGCACAATTAGAGTTTATCAAAATGGAATTTTAATAGGTACAACCAGTGCCAACAATAATCAGTGGACGCTGAGTGGCTTCCCTTCACTTACGTTGGGAGCACTTATTAGAGCCACAGCGCAAGGAAGCTCAAAAGGGGAATCCACTCCTTCCAATTCGGTAGAAGTCACTGGTGCACAGACTTGTTATTTTCAAGCACCTGTTATAACTACCCGGACCTCAGGATCTCAAATAATAGGTGGAACATGGAGTGGGAGCATTGTTCCGAATGGAGCAAACATTCAGATCAAACTTTTTAATCAAGTGGATGGGAGTACTTTTACGCCCATCTCCACGGGGGTCACTATTTTTGTTCAGCCAAACGGCACATGGACCTTTTCTACTGGTCTAACTCAGAACGCTTTCAATTCTGCCAATTTCGTAGCTACTGCTAATCATGTGGTGGGTGGAAGTTCAGTTTGTGTCTCGGCGTACTCTAATGTTTCAACAAAAACTTCCGGAAATGCTAATAGCATTGGGGTGGTAACCCCTACACCTACAGTAGTAACAACAACTATTTTGTCCTCTACCGGATCCAGAGATATTCAAGTATCCAATAACGGTGTAAGTAGTGTGGGTGCTTTTCTCAAATTATATGTCAACGGAGTAGAAGTGGATGTTTCACCAGCCACTGTTGCGTCAAATGGAACTCATACTTTTTCCAGGTCAGGACTTATAGAGGGTGATATAATCATGGCTAGGGCTCAAGGTACTGGGACCACTCCCAACTATTGGCTGTCCGATGAATCCAACAGCGTTATTGTTTCATCAACTAGCGTTGCCACACTGTCCCCTTCAATCCGAGGTTCTTATGTGGCTAACGTCGGTATTACTGTAAATGGGATATCTTCTGAGCAATCTGGCACTGTAATTTATTTATATAAAAACGGGTCCACACTTTTAGGAACCACCTCGGTAGATGCCTTTGGAAGTTGGGAAATTCTCAATTTAACCCTTGCCGGTGGAGATATCCTGACCGCTAAAGCGGATGCCTATGGAAAAATTCTTTCTTCGGCATCGGAGTCGGTTACAGTGGCAGCATCACTTCCCTCACCGCCAAGTATTTCTGGCATCGTGCAAGCTGGACAGACTTCCATAAGCGGGACTTCGGGTAGCGGAACCACAACAGTTTATGTAGATGGTTCACCGATCGGTACCACTACTGGTTCGAGCTGGACCCTTTCGCCAATCAATCCACTCGATATCTATAGAGGTGCTGAAATCTACGCCACCAATACGATAAGTGGTGTAGAAAGTGCCCGCTCTAACCTAATCATCGCTTCAGGGGTGATGAGCTTTACTGTCACGGAGCCTGATAATACCTCCATTGATAACCAAATCGCAGGCGTTCCATTTTTAATAAAATTTAGCGCAAAAAATGCCCTAATGGGTGGGGGAAACATAGTTACCACGTTCAATTCTAAAATTACCATTGCTTCCACTTCTTTTATGACTACTGGGGGAGGATTGAGTCCTGATTTCACTTCGGGAATTTTGGATAACCATTCCGTAAGCCTTCAGACGGCTGGTGCGAATCATAAAATAACCGCCATTAGTTCAGAAGACCCATTAGCTTTTGGTGAAGCTACGATTAGTCTAGGTTCTCAGAGTGACTCGGACGGAGACGGTGTAGCAGACAACCTTGACCTTTGTGCGAACACACCAACCGGAGAAGCAGTGGATGCGAACGGTTGTTCAACTTCACAGAAAGACACAGACGGAGACGGCGTAACAGATAACCTTGACCTTTGTGCGAACACACCAACCGGAGAAGCAGTGGATGCGAACGGTTGTTCAACTTCCCAGAAAGACTCGGACGGAGACGGTGTAACAGACAACCTTGACCTTTGTGCGAACACACCAACCGGAGAAGCAGTGGATGCGAACGGTTG
>JBBQDY010000129.1:0-8246 GCA_038320155.1 Cytophagales bacterium | reverse complement strand
GATGGGAAATGGATCTATTTCAATTCAAACCGAACCGGAAGAATGCAAGCCTATCGAATGAATCCAGATGGAAGCGACATTGAGCAGCTGACTAGTGATTCCTTTGACAACTGGTTTCCTCACCCCTCGCCAGACAACCAGTCAGCAGTGATTATTTCCTATATGGAAGATCAAAAGGGTTCACATCCATTTGGAAAAGATGTCAAGCTTCGGCTGTTAGACGTCGAAACAAAAGCAATCCGGGATTTAACCCCAGTTTTTTATGGCGGTCAGGGTACGATCAATGTGCATAGCTGGTCACCTGATGGAGAATGGATAGCTTTTGTGAAGTATGCGAAGCCTTGATTAGCCTAAAGCAGAAACCCCTCCAGAAACCATAAATTTCATCACCTCGGAGCTTTTCACTCCTGTGAGGGTTTTCACTTTTTCCTTAGGAACGAGGAAAACGTTGCCAGACACATTGTAACTATGGGGAAAATAGACGGCCACCAAATCAGGTAATCCGATCACTGACATATCTTCCTGGGTGATAAAACCCAATCTGGAAAGATGCTCACTGATCTGCACGATTACCGGAGAACTGAATTTTTTCTTATCTCCCACAAAAGCGCCCATCAAATCCTTGATACTGGTGTAAATGAGATTTACTAAGGGGATCTTGATCAAGCCGCGTTCTAACCATTCAAAGAATGGCTTGGCAAAGAAGAGACTCGCCAAATACCCAAAAAAGGTAATCAAGCCTAAGACCATCAGAATCCCTATTCCCGGTATAGGTACAGGAATCAAATTATCCAAAAAGAGGATGGTTTGATAAATGATGTAAGAGGTAATCGCAATCGGAGTGACGAAAAGAAGTCCTCTCAGAAAATACGAAATGATACGTTTGGAAGTAAATGTCATGGCTTAAGTTGATTGATGAAGCAAGTTCAAAAAAAATGCCCAATCTCAATGATTAGGCATTTTCTATTTGAAGGACATATTTTCTCAGTCCAATAATTTAATCTTTACGCTTTTGTAATAGATCACACTTTCCGGGTCATGTGCCTGAAGGGCGATTGTTCCAGATCCCAGGCTTTTTACTCCAAGCTCACCCGAACGTTTCTCATCTTTAGATTCATCATATTCATTGATGGTTTTACCATTCACTTTTACGGTGATCTGGCTTCCATCGACAATCACATGCTCAGTGTACCATTCACCATCCTGTACAAATGTTTCTCTTACATCCTGAAAGGAGTAGACTGAGCCTGTTTTTCGCCAATCACCATGGGATTGATTTACTTGGATTTCATATCCTTTTTCAGGCCAGCCATTTTCTTGGTAGTTAGTATGAATAAAAATTCCGGAATTTGCTTTAGGCATGGTCTTCAGTTCTACCATCAATTCAAAATTTTTGAAGTCGTGATCACCTACCTCACCAACATAAAATGCATGTCCACGTGGACCAGCTACTTTGATAACTCCGTCTTCTACAGCGAAGGAAGCGGGATTCTCCGAGACTTTCCAACCGTCAAGGTTTTTACCATTAAAGAGTTCGACCCATTCTCCAGTTTGGGCTGAAAGCGGAATGGTAAAAAGGAAGAATGCGAGTACTGCGAAATACTTTTTCATAGATTAGGTTTTAGGGTTTTGGAAGCAAAAGTTAACAAAACAAGATCGGAAAAATCTACCGTAAAAATAAAAGGCCCTGAATTTCTCCAGAGCCTTTCCAATCTGTTAAGATTAAATCTTATATATCTATTCCCATAAAAGACATAAATGCCAATCCCATCAAACCAGTCAAAAGCATCGTGATGCCAAGACCTTTCAATCCGTTGGGAACATGAGAATATTTTAATTTCTCTCTAATCGCTGCCAGCGCTACAATCGCAAGAAAAAAGCCGGTTCCTGATCCAAAGCCATAAACTGAAGCTTCTGCTAATGTATAGTCTCGTTGTGCCATGAAAAGCGAACCTCCAAGAATTGCACAGTTCACGGCGATCAACGGAAGAAAAATACCCAAAGCACCATAAAGCGCTGGAGCAAATTTTTCAACAACCATTTCTACCAGCTGTACCATCGCAGCAATAATTGCGATAAACATGATGAATCGAAGGAAGGAAAGATCTATAGTAGCCAATCCACCGCTTACCCAAGAAAGTGCTCCTTCTTTCAATACAAACTCATTCAAAAGCCAGTTAACCGGTACAGTCACTGTCAATACAAAGATCACCGCAGCACCTAACCCAATCGCAGTACTTACTTTTTTGGATACCGCTAGAAAGGAGCACATTCCTAAGAAATAAGCGAAAACCATGTTGTCGATAAAGATCGACCGAATACCTAAACTAAATAAATCCATTTTTTCAGCTGCTAATTAGTGTTCAACATAACCTGTCTTGGTACGCTGTACCCAGATAATCAATCCTAAGATGATGAATGCTCCCACTGGAGACACCATCAGTCCATTGGTTGCTAATTTGAAATCAGGACCGAAAAGGCTCGATGCATATTCAAATACCGGAATACCAAATACCGCTCCTGATCCCCAAAGTTCTCTAAAGAAAGCTACTGCAAGGATAATCCAAGAATATCCCAGTGCGGATCCAAATCCATCAAGAATGGAATCATAAGGCTTATTGCCTAAAGCAAAAGCCTCCAATCGACCCATGACAATACAATTGGTAATGATCAAACCTACGAACACCGAAAGCTCTTTGTACATATCGTAAGCAAAAGCTTTCAATAACTCACTTACCAAAGTCACCAAAGTAGCGACCACAGCAAGTTGCACGATAATTCGAACTCGGCTTGGAATGGTATTTCGCATCAACGAAATCGTCAAGTTTGACATTACTACCACGAAAATTACCGAGATCGCCATGACCAAAGTAGGTTTCATCTGGGTTGTTACTGCCAAAGCAGAACAAATCCCCAATACTTGGATGGTAATCGGGTTTTCATCCACCAATGGATCAGATACCAATTTCCTTCTACGTTTGGAAAGAAGCGCTTCTGAAGGCTTCTTTGGAACCGTTTTTTCTATAGTTTCAGCACTCATTTTAGTATATTCTTGAGTTGATGTTCAATTAAAGTACAGCTACCGCTGTCGAGGACTTCTTACTTTCGATATAAGCTTGGTAATATCCTAAGTAATTTTTAAGCATATTATTTACACCGTTACTTGTGATTGTAGCACCGGACATCCCATCTACTTGATGTGGGTTAGTCGAGTAATCTTTTCCTTCACCTTTTTGCATTTGGATAGCAACCAGCTCTCCAGATTCATTGAAAATTTCTTTTCCTTCAAATCTAGCTTGTACACCTGGTTCAGTGATTCTTGCGCCAAGCCCCGGAGTCTCACCTGCATGGGCTAAAGTAATTCCTCCCACAGTATTCATATCTGTATCTAAGGCAAGATATCCCCAAATAGCATCCCATAATCCTGCTCCGTAAATGGGGAACACATAGGAGTTGACTTTTGCAGGATCACCTTCCTCATGGAAAATATAAACTGGAAATAATCGCTGCTCTACTGCCTTCTTATAGTTCTTAGCTACATCTACCATTTCTGCCGTAGTTCCATCCACTTCTTTTCCCGAAGCGTCCACGACCGTAGAGGCGATATGAGTACTATAGTAGGAATTGACTTGCTCTGGAGTCATGGCATCTATTTCCTCTCCGGATATTACTGCACCCAGAATTTGCTTTTTCTGATCCAAAGCAATCGCTTCTTTCTGCATTGGTCCCAAGACTTGGGAAGTACCTGAAAGAAGAAGTCCTAATATTACCGTCAGAATGACGGAAAATGTAATAATATAAGCGTTAGACTGTTGCACGTTGTAACCTCCTTGTTTTGTTAGCTTTAACTACATAATAATCGATCAACGGAGCGAATACATTCATAAACAACACCGCCAACATAATTCCTTCAGGATAAGCCGGATTGGTAACACGGATTATCACGGTTAAGATACCTATCAATAATCCATAAATCCATTTCCCAGTTTCAGTTTGAGAAGCAGATACTGGATCAGTTGCCATAAATACAATCCCGAAGGCCAATCCACCCATTACCCAATGGTACTCTGGAGGCATCGCCATATATTCATTGACTGCAAATAAATTCATTACAAATCCCATAATGTAAGCTCCAGCAAAACCTGAAAGGATAATCTTCCAGCTAGCTACTCCAGTTCCGATCAGTATCAAAGCACCAACTAGCGCCATTAAGGTTGAAGTCTCACCGATTGAGCCTGGAATCCAACCCATAAATAAATTGGAGAAACCAAACAAATCTGCCCCCAAAGCTGAATTATGCGTTGAGAGCGCTTGAGTGACAGGTACACCATCAACTCCTGCATTGTAAGCAACAGCAAGGGCAGTAGCGCCAGAGAAACCATCTACGGCTACTTTGTCACCTAAATAAGTCCAAACTTGATCACCTGAAATCTGAGCAGGATATGCGAAATACAAGAATGCTCTAGCGGTCATGGCCACATTGAGAATATTCATGCCGGTTCCACCAAATACTTCCTTAGCAATCACCACAGCAAATACGGTAGCCAATGCCACTTGCCATAGGGGTGTTGTCGCAGGCACTATCAAGGGAATCAACATTCCTGTCACGAGGAAACCTTCGTTGATCGGGTGCTTTCTGATTACTGCGAAAGCCGCTTCAACCAACCCACCTGCCGCATAAGCCACAATTACAATCGGAAGAACTAAGACCAAACCTGTAGTCAATTTATCTCCGAGATTATCCCATAGCCCTGTGGTCCCCCCAGTAGCTAACAAATGCTGATGCCCTGTATTATAGATCCCAAATAGCAAAGCTGGAATCATAGCTATAACGACGGTAATCATCATTCGCTTTAGATCTATAGCATCTTTGACTTGTGCACCCTTAATACCAGTGGTATGATTGGGACTGAAGAGGAATGTCTCACCTGCTTCGAATGCGTAATATAAACTTTCAAGCTTGCCTCCCTTTTCGAAAAGAGGTCGCTGCTTGTCCATTAAATCTCTTAGAAACTTCATAAGGATTAACTGTATTGGATTAATTCTATACCTTTTCTTACCAACTCCTGCACCGGATGCTTGGATACATCCACAAATTCACAAAGTGCCAAATCTTCTTCTACAATCTCATAGATCCCGAGCTCCTCGACCTCATCATAGTCATCAGCCATAATTGCTTTCAGCAAATAAACAGGGAGGATGTCCATTGGTGTAACTGACTCAAACACTCCGGTCTGTACAAATGCACGTTCTTCGCCTCTTCCGTTTGAGTCAAGTACATACTCCTTATTTGGAGAAAGAAATGACAACAGACCAAGCGCTCTGTGATAGCTTAATTTTTCCGTTGTTGGTTTTGCCCAACCTAGAAACTCATAGTAATCACCCTCTGGAATAACAGTGATTTGATTGTGATAAAACCCAAGGAATCCTTCCAAATGAATCTTCTCTCCTGTCAATACATTACCAGAAATTACTCTGACGTGTCCTGAATTCAAATTCCCCTTTACATAAGTGGAAACATTAGCTCCACTGTAAGTCTTCACGTAGGATGGTTTGGTAATCTCCGAACCAGTCACTGCAATCACTTTGGAAGAGTCGTAAATACCTTCCAAAATAAACTTGCCGATCTGAACTACTCCAGTTGGAGTTACAGTCCAAGCGATCTCGCCTTTATTGATTGGATCAAGGTGATGAATATGCACACCAACGTTTCCTGCCGGGTGAGGACCTGAAAATTGATTGATTTGCGCATTTTTTATTCCTGCGAATACTGCTGGAGCTGGCTTAGATCCATCAAGATTCAAATGAACTTTACCCGAAGTCAATTTTGCCAAGGCATCAATTCCTGCCTGAAGGTATTTCTCTTCGCCCTGAAGGGTGAAGCCGTAATCGGGAGCCAGTGGATGGGTATCAAATCCAGAAATGAAGATCGCTTTCGGAGTATCAGCTGGGTTAGCTACAATTCCAAAAGGTCGCTGGATGATATTAGGCCAAACACCACTCGCTGCTAATTTCCCAACTAAAGTATCGCGGTCCACAGATCCAAGATTTAATCTTTCGGCTGTCTCGAAAGTCATGGCCTTATCAGCCAAAATTTTAATTTCAAGCAGTTTACGGCGATCGCCTCGTTTGATTTCGACGATTTCTCCAGATACAGGTGATGCGTAGATGACCTGATCCATGGCTTTGTCGATCAGTAGCGGAGTACCTGCTTTCACAGTGTCTCCCTCATTGACAAGGACTTTAGGGCGTTGGAACCCAATAAAATCCGTTGGCTTAATTGCGAAAGTTTGAGCGGCAGCGAAATCAGAAAGCTCTTGCTTTGCTTTTCCCGCTAGATTGATGTCAAATCCTTTCTTAAGCTTCACTATTTTAGACATATCTGATTTTGACTATGAGCCTTTGAAAAACGCCCCAAATCTAATAAATAACCTTTTTATATTCGGGCTTATTGAAGTTTAATCTTTGAACTTTTACCCGAACCCGGACATTTTATTTTGATATCACTGATTATTAAACGGTTAACACCTGCTCAGAATGAAGTTCCAAATGTTCCTTCACCTGTTCCATTAACCACATCGGGGTTGAAGTAGCACCGCAAATGCCTACTTTTTCATCTTTAGAAAACCACTCAAAGTCCAGCTCCGTTTCGTTTTCGATGAAAAAGCTCCGAGGATTTTCATTTAGGCACACTTGGTATAAGGCTTTTCCGTTCGAGCTTTTCTTACCTGAAACGAATAGAATGACGTCATTTTCCTTTGCAAATCGCTGAAGATGAGGCTCTCTATTCGAGACTTGTCGGCAAATCGAGTCGTTCGCATTGTAATCCGATGCAGTCATCTCCGCTTTACAAGCTTTGATCCGTTCTTCTATTTTGCTTGAAATTTCGTAGAAGCCTTTGGTGCTTTTGGTGGTTTGACTGAAAAGAGTCACCGGGCGTGCAAAATCAATTTTATCCAAATCCGATTCCTCCATCACAACGATTGCTTTTTCCAAAGTTTGACCGGTCAAACCGATGACCTCTGCGTGGCCTTTTTTACCATAGATTACAATCTGACCTTCTTCCCGCTCCATCTTATCAAAGGCATTTTTGACCCGGTGCTGAAGCTTCAACACTACTGGGCAAGAGGCATCAATGAGTTCAATATTGTTTTCGATGGCTGTTTTGTAGGTTTCAGGCGGCTCGCCATGTGCTCTGATCAGCACTTTGCAGTCAGTTAATTGACCTAATTGCTCCCGATCTATGACTACCAGCCCCTTTTCACTCAGGCGCTTGACTTCCATGTCATTATGAACAATGTCACCGAGGCAGTATAACTTTTCGCTATGCTCCATCTCATCCTCCGCCATTTTGATGGCAAATTCAACTCCGAAGCAATAGCCAGAACTTTTATCAATTGTTACTTCCATAACTTACGTCATTTTAATTTTCGCCTTTGCGAGCTGCACGATTTGTGCCACTTGCTCCTCAAAAGTCAAATTACTCGTATCCACTTCTGCTGCATCAGGCATTTTCATCAAAGGACTTTCTGCTCTTGAGGAATCTATCTGGTCTCTTCTTGCTAGGTTTTCATTGATTTCTTCCAAATTCACCAACTGTCCTTTCTCCATCAGTTCCTGCTGACGCCGCTTTGCACGGGTTTCAAGATCAGCGGTCATGAAAACTTTCAATTCTGCATTCGGAAAAACCACTGAGCCAATATCTCTCCCATCCATCACTACACCTTTTCCTTTTCCCAAACACTGTTGCTGCGCAACGAGTTCTTTTCGAATCGAACCAACGGTAGCAAGTTCACTGACCTTCTGGGAAACAAACATAGTCCGAATCTCATCCTCCACATTTTGACCGTTCAAATATGTCTCCTGAAGTCCGGTTTGTGGATTTATTTGAAATGAAATTCCCAAGGAATTCAGGCCTTGCTTTACCTCATCTTCTCTCAATGGGGAAAGCTTCTCTTGGATAAAATGTAGCGTAGCAGCCCGATACATAGCCCCTGAGTCGATATAGGTATAACCTAGATTTTTTGCAACCGCTTTAGCAGTTGAACTTTTTCCACAACCTGAATAACCATCGATAGCGATGACGATTTTACCCATCTAAAAACTATGCGTTTCCGCTTTTTAATTCAGCCGCAAATATAGTAGTTTTAATCAAACTGATTCTCCAATCCCCGAAAGCTCTGCTAGTAATTTGACTTAAATCATCTTTCAAAAGCCCCAATTCTCATGCAGCTCAAAGCGCAATT
>JBBQDY010000128.1:0-8253 GCA_038320155.1 Cytophagales bacterium | reverse complement strand
CCAATTAAAAGCGCGTCTTTTCTCCACAGGAAGTGACTCCGGAAGGACAAATAACCCGTAGAGTACATTCACTAAAGATAGACCGGCAGCGACCAAAAAAGGGGCTCTTGGCCCAAACTCCGCACCCGCCAATCCTCCGATCACCGGACCAATGATAAAGCCTAATCCAAAAGCAGCCCCAATCAAGCCGAAGTTTTGAGCACGCTTTTCGGGTGTACTGATATCTGCAATATATGCTGCGGCTGTGGTGAAACTTGCCCCAAACATACCTGCAATCAATCGCCCAACAAAAAGCCAAAACAGAGTCGGTGCAAGCGCATGAAACACATAATCAACTCCCAGCCCGAATAAGGAAAAAAGCAAAACCGGTCTCCTTCCAAATCGATCGGAAAGACCTCCCATGATCGGTGAAAAAAGAAATTGCATCGCTGCAAAAGAGAAAATCAGCCAGCCTCCATATTGAGATGCTTTACTCAATCCTTCACCGGTCAAATCTTCGATCAACTTAGGAACTACAGGGATGATTATTCCCAAGCCGATCACGTCGACTAGAATAGTAATAAATATAAAAAGAAGTGCCCGATTGGATTGATTAGCCATGGATTTCAAATGATGGCGCTATATTAATTGACCTTTGACAATAATCCACTATTCAATATCCCGGAATCAAAAAAGACCGGCTCATCGAGTAGGTCTTTTTCAAAATTCAACACACAATAAAATACTGAGGGTTATTAGTTTCCCGAGTTTGAGTTCTTGTTTCCAGTCGAATTGGAGGAATTTGGCTTATTGCCAGCGTTTGAATTGGTATTGGAATTAGAGTTGTCTTTTTTCTTAAGCTGCTCCTCCAGCTTGCGCTGAAACTCTTCAAATTTCTCCCCATTTTCCTCTTGCCAGATTTCCATTTTTCGCTGAAACTCCTCCATTTTTGGTTGGAACTTCTGCTGCCACTCTTCCATCTGCCTTTCGAATTCTTTCATTTTAGGTTCTTGAGCTTTCTCCCAGGCTTTCATCTTTTCTTCAAACTCCTTCATCTTAGGTTCATTTGTTTTTTCCCAAGCCTTGATTTTCTGCTCATATTCCTTCATTTTTGGCTCGTTGGATTTTTGCCAAGCTTCCATTTTCTTCTCCCATTCTTTCATTTGAGGCTCCCATTCCTGCATCGCCTCCTCACTTCTTTTGGCCCAGTCATTGGCTTGTTTTTCCATTTCTTTCGCCCAAGTTTCTTTTTCGGCTTTAGTCATTTTAGTCGTGTCGCGGGTGTTGATTACACCGTTTTTCCCGCTTCGATAGACTGTAGAACCTGATCCATTATTGAAATACTCAAAATTCCCCATTTCTGGCATCGGTGGCATCTCTGGCATTGGAGGCATCTCAGCCATCGGTGGCATTTCCGGCATGGTCGGCATTTCACCCATATCGAAGAGAGGAATCGGGGCATCTGGAAAATCTGGTGCCATTGGAGCATCCGGAAAGTCGAACTCCATCTTTGGCATAGTAGCCCAATCGACACCATTCCCACTTCTGAAAACAAAGTTTTGGTTTCCATTTAAAATGACCGTATCGCCATTGGTGATCAGGGTATCACCTGTGATTCGATAGGTGTAGGAATTTGATCTATTGGACTTGATGATAATCTTCTCACCGGAATCAGTGGTCCATACCATCGGAGAATCAGAAGTTAATTCAGTCTTCTGAATCACCGTTTCCTTTTTCACAGTATCCAATTGGGAAGGGAAATTATAATTGGCTTCCAATCCGAAAATCTCCGGATTTTCCAAGTAAATATCTGGTCCCAGTGCCTCAAGGGCTAATGGACTGTCTTGTTGCGCACTGGCAATCAAGCCTGCGCTGAATAATAAGGTTAGTAACATAGGAATAGAAATAATAGGGTTTTGCGGATAAGTTTGGGATGGCTGGCCCATGATTCTTTTGATGCGCTGCAAAGTTGGATTTCGCTTCTTGCTGGCTGGCAAGGCCAATTCGGGAGGATTCTGAGTTCCAAAATTCAACACTTCTGCTAAGCTGTAAGCCAATTCCTTAGGGGAAATTCCGGCTTGTACAGCCAAGTCATCTGCAGCATTTTCACGGAGCTCCTGGATCGTCTGACTCATCCACCAGAAGGAGGGATGGTAAAAAAAGAGCACCTCCATGGAAGATTGGATTAAATTGATCAAGTAATCATTTCGCTTGACATGAGCCAATTCATGAGCGATGATCGCTTCAAGTTGAGTTGGTGTGAGATGGAAAACCAAGGCCGCAGGGATTAGAACCACCGGTTTTAGATAGCCAAAAGTAATCGGAGAGATTCCTGATTCCGTTACTTTCAAAATTACATTCGCATCCAATCCTAATTTAGCGATCCATCGGTAAAAAGTCTTTTCTACCTCAAAATCCACTTCTAACGATTGAGCTTTGCGAAGCATCCGTAATTCCGTCAGGCTATTAAAGAGTCTGAACAGGAAAAGTAAGGCGCCGAAAAACCAGAAATTCACCAACAACGCTAACTGCTGATCAATCCAGCGAACTGTCTGAAGGAGGAAATCTTCTGCAGCGATCCCAGAAGCAACATCAATTGTTTCTGCAAAAACAAGATTTGTCAGCCAAACTTCCAAATCGGGAGCTGGATTAAAGTTGGATAGTTCGTAAGCAAATGTACTTGCCGTCAGAATAAAACTTGATCCCAAGGCCAACAATCCCAGGTTGTATTTGAAGGCAGCACTTTTTTTAGTACTTATTTTCAATCCAATCCAAAGAATAACTCCTAAAATAAGAAGTTGCCAAAGTGAGTGAACTAGTGTCCAACCTAAAGCATAGAGCAATTGCTCGGGGATCCAGTCAGTTAAAAGGTTCATCATTTCTTCTGTTCAAGTTGATCTAAAAATGCTCTGATTTCATCTAAGTCTTCTTTCGAAGGATTCTCTTGACCCAGCGCCTGCATGACAAGATTTTGTGCTGAGCCTCCAAATGCGGTGTTGACCAAATTTTTTACTAATGAATTTTGAGTTTCTTTTTGATTTGTCAACGGTCGATAAATATGGGATCGGTTCTGCTCATCTCTACTGACCATTCCCTTGGCATGCATGATTTGCATGGTTTTCAAAGTAGTGGTATAACCAGTGTCTTTGGTCACAGCAAGTCGCTCATGAATTTGTCGAACGCTTGCTTCTTTCATTTCCCAAAGAAGTGCAAGGATCTCTAATTCCGATTCGGTTGGTTTTGTCATGGTAGTTATTACGATAGCTTTCGTACAAAGTTATACGAAGATCATCGTAAGTCAAGAGTAAGTACGAAAAAAATCGTATTAAAAACTGTTAAATCTAAAAAATCAGCTTTAATGTAGTTTTTTAATGAATTTTGAGCATTTTTTTTTCTAGTTTCTCTCGAAATAACTCTCCTACAACCCGCCAGATCGTGAGATCATCGGGCTTTGGAACTTTGGTAGGTCCGCAAAAAGCCAACTTAGCATCCTAAGGATAATTCAGTACCGGGTATAAAGAGTCGCCTTCAAGTCCGGACATACCACGGAAAATTTACCCCAAACTGTCGATAATCTACCGCAGCTGCCAAACTGAAACCTCGAATGGCAAATTTGGAAGCACCATTAAACTCAGTCCAGAAACTGGCGCCAATCCTGCAAATGAAGAAATCAAAATAACGTGGTCAAATTCTTGATTTTTCATTAAATCTGCCAAAGTCATGATCCAAAGGATACTTCCTTTGGTCTTTTGATATCTAGTGGACAGTCTATATCCGCCTCCATAAGATCTCGCACAAATCCCGGTTTGATTACCCCAACACAGTCCAATAGATGGGAAACCTGTTCATTTTTCAAATTGATCAATGGTATAATTTGCTTCCGGACGTCAGCTTTTGACGCATCACTTTGGAAGAGTTGAAGCTTATCATTTTGCAGGAAAATACTGCTCAAGGGTATATAAATTCAAACCGGCCAAAAAAATGAACCTCATTTTTTCCAGAAGAGATTGGGCGAAATGAAGCCCATTTCGGCTACTCCCTCCGGTATTAAGCACCAAATTTGTAACCGTATAGTTGCGTCTTGTTCTAAAATAAAAGCAAGACTCTAACCCTCTGACAGGTTTCACTCAACACCTCAGCTAGCTGCTTATATAAAATAAGGAATAAATCAGTTGAACCTGTGAACCATCACTTTAAACAGTCAGTTGTATAGACATTGAATTTTATTAACTAAACCAAAAATCTATTATGAGTTCCAATCAACCACTTTTACAATCTCTGAAGGTTGGGGATTTAGAAATCTCCAACCGGGTATTGATGGCTCCGATGACCAGAAGCCGTGCTGCCAATGAAGGCAATGTGCCAATTGATATACATGTTGAATACTATAAGCAGCGGGCTTCAGCGGGCTTGATCATTGCGGAAGGATCACAAGTTTCCAAGCAGGCAGTCGGCTATATCAACACTCCGGGGATCTATTCCAAGGAGCAAGTCGAAGGCTGGAAAAAAGTAACTGAGGCAGTCCATGAAGAAGGTGGGAAAATATTCATTCAACTTTGGCACGTGGGAAGAATCTCTCATCCGGATTTTCATAAAGGTGAATTGCCAGTAGCACCATCTGCTATCAATCCGCATGCAAAATCTTTTACTTCAAAGGGTTTGAAAGATACAGTAACTCCCAAGGAAATGACTATTGAGGAGATCAAACATACAGTACTGGATTTCAAAAATGCCGCAAAAAATGCAATGGATGCGGGCTTTGACGGAGTGGAGATTCATTCCTCCAACGGCTATTTGCTTCACCAGTATTTTAACCGCACCAGCAATGTTCGTATGGATGGGTATGGAGGAAGCATTGAAAACCGCGCACGGATTCTTTTTGAAATCATTGATGCAATCAAGGAAGTGATGCCTGAAAATCGAATTGGGCTTCGACTCAACCCTTCGCTTAATGGTGTTTTCGGAATGGAAGCCGATGAGGAGACTATTCCGACCTTTGACTACATCGTAGAAAAACTGAATAACTACAACCTATCCTACCTGCATCTTTCAGAACCATTTACTGATGTAAGCGAAATTCCTTATTTGGTGACTGAGATTGCCAAGCATTATCGACCAATGTATAAGGGTACCCTTGTGATCAACGGGGGTTTTGATCAAGAAAAAGGAAATAAATTTATTCTGGAAGGTCTGGCAGATGCAGTTGCATTTGCAAAACTCTTCATTTCAAATCCGGATTTACCGCTCCGTTTTGAACAAAATGCTGAATTGGCAGATTGGGATAAAGAGACCTTTTACACACCAGGAGAAAAGGGCTATACCGACTACCCAACTTTAGTGGAAACAAACGCTTGATAAAGATTAGAAAGGCCGGAAATAATCGGCCTTTTCTTATAACTTTAACTCATGTGTTTAGTAGCTATTGCTTGGCAAGTTCATGAAGATTATCCGCTAATCATCTCGGCTAACCGAGATGAATTTTTTGAACGCCCCACTCAACGAATTCATCAATGGGAAAGTGGATTCTATGGAGGAAAAGATTTGCGAAGTGGAGGCACTTGGCTGGGTTTACATCCCAACGGTCGGTGGGCTTTGTTGACTAATTACCGAGATTTCAATTCACCAAAGGTTGCTCGAATAAGTAGGGGTAAACTCGTCCAGTCTTGGCTAGAGGCAAACTTGGAACCTAAGCAATATCTTTTGGAGATTCAAAAATACCAAGACCAATATGATGGCTTCAACTTACTGGTTTCAGATGGCAAAAGCCTTTGGTATTTGAGCAACTATGCAGAAGAAATCCAAGAGATTGAGCCGGGAATTCATGGTCTGAGCAATGGCCTGATCAATGAACCTTGGCCGAAAACTGAACTGGCAAAAGAACAGCTTGAAGCTATCATGAAGGGCGAACTTAATCAAAACAAAGTGTTACATACTTTGAAATCAACCAAAACCTATGAACTCGAAAAACTACCAAGCACTGGAGTCCCGATTGACATGGAAATTGGTCTATCTGCACAATTGGTTCGAATTGGGGAAACTTACGGAACTGTATCTGCAATTGCGGTCCTTCAAGAATCTTCAGGACTTGTCCGAATGAAAGAACGAACCTATCAAATCAAGTATCGGGATTTCAAGGATACTTCTCTTTCCTTTAATCTCATTTAAGGGTATCCGCAATGATGCCAGTAGCCTATTTTCTTTGCTTATTGGGACCGAAGACAGAAGACGGAAGACCGAAACGCCCAATTATCAAGTATGCGAAATTTATATTCTTGGCTCTTCTGCCTACTGGCAAAGTAGCGGATAATCATAATGTGAAATATGTGTATCCGCAATGCTACACGTAGCCAAATTTATTTCTGAATTGGTTTGAAAAGCTTCCGGTCCGTGGAGATACAGATCGGGGCAGCAGAATTTGAGAATCTATTCCGGTCTGTGGGGATACAAACTAGGGCAAAAGGGCGGAAAGAATACTTACAATTCCAATAAATAAGTAGCCAACAACCCGACTCCCATAGCAATTCCGAAACTCATCAAGGTACCGATCAGGATATATTCGGTTAATTTCCGCTCTTTGGATTTCCGAAGGTCGCCAAACCGAAACACGGACTTTGCAGCGATTAGGAAACCAACACCTTCCCAATGATTGGTCAGGATAAATCCAAAAACAAAAAGCCGCTCCAAAATTCCGATGTACTTTCCGGCATTGGCTAAGGATTGATTGATGTCTTGCTGGATTTCAATAGACCATTTTTTTAATACGTTTGCTAAAAGGATCCCTGCAGGTTGGGTCAGGAACAGGACTGCGAACACAAGGACCAGCACATTGGAATTTTGCAAAAGAGACTCAATCTCTAACTCCGGTTTTTCCCAAATCCACCAGACAACCAAAATGCTGATTAGATGCAGCACCTGATCGATGATAAACCAGCGCGGCTTTGTTTTCTTGCTTTGGCGGTAGAGTTTCAAAAGGTCGATCAGCCCGTGGCAGAGCGTGAGCGCCAAAATCAACCCCCAGTAATTCACATCCCAAAGTAGAAGCGAAAGTAAACCCGCATGAATAAACAGATGGAAATAGAATACGGGTGATTTGATTTTTCTCGCTTCTTTGGATTCTACCCAAGCGGTAGGCTGCAGAAAAAAATCCCCCAAGAGATGAGCCAGCAAAAGTTTTAAGAGGAGAATCATTTCAAAAATGAGTTAAGCTTAGTTCTGAAAACTGCTTCAATATCACCAATCTCCTCAGCGTTTGCCGCTTTAAATCGCTTGCTGATGGCATTCTGTCCTATTCCCAATTTCTTTCCCAGTTCGGTTTGGTTTTGAGCTGGATTTTTTAGGATTTCAATCAAAAGCTCCCCCGAGGAAATCGACCAAGAGTCCATTTGAATGGAGGCCAGTTTCAGAATCAGATTCATCTCTCGGTCAAAATCCGGCCAAGGGGAAGCCACCGCCAACTGATTGCCTTCGCTTTTCAGCGTTTCAAACCGCTCTCCGGACCGGATAAAAGCAGGTCCGTTACTTTCTGAAATTTGGGCAGAAGCATAGCTCTTTTCTCCGATTCCGATGGCCAAGCGTACATCCACAGGAGAGGTCCGTTTGCTTTGATCTGGATTTGCGAGGCTTTTGATCAGCGCTTTGATCTGTAAAGCAGCCAAAAGGCTATTTTGAGGTTCGGAGATTTCCAACTGGAAACTGTCCCCACGGAAGATCTCCCAGGTTTTTGGACTGGAACCCCATGCGGAAAACAGAGATTTCAGTGGTAAAATCCATATTTCGGGTGATTCCACCTTTCGGGAATCCACAATGTCACCGGTCAGAATAGCTATCATACCTGAAATATCACCATTTACGGTGATAAATCAAATTATCACCATTTACGGTGATATTCTGGAATAGTAGGGATTATGGTGATAATTGAGGAGGCAGGGGAACCTCGACAGAATGACTCAGATTTTGAAAATACAAAGGCTGAACCTCAACATTCTCGGCCTGATCCACGAGGTAGCGATTCGAAACCTTGAGCTAGTCATTCAGATCTTAGAAACAGTTGGATAAAACGAATGCAAAAAAATATGCCCAAAGTGGGTAGGATAGCGCATTGGAAATATGCCCAACCACAGTGTGGAATTCAAACAAATAAAAAAGTGTGGGTTCAAACGATTGGGTTGGGGTTCCTGATTTTCATGAGACCTCGGAATTTCATTGTGCATAATTATTGTTATGAATTCTAGATGTACCTAAATTTTATAAACTTAATAAAAACGAACCATGGAT
>JBBQDY010000127.1:0-8284 GCA_038320155.1 Cytophagales bacterium | reverse complement strand
AATGGCAATTCGATTATCTTTGTACAAATAAACCTAAAAATCATGCAAGAGGAAATTGAGCGCTTACTAGTCAAAATGTGTGACCCTGAAGAAAAGGAAGCATATTTTTTCGCAGACAAGTTAGGAAAGCTGATTGATGATGCTGGAAAAGACCGTTTGATCGAATTAGTCAAAGGAGAAAAATGGGAGGTAGGGTACCTTGCTGCCCGTTCGCTTTCCAATTCTTCGTATAATGACGAATCACTGGATGCCATCTTTGAAACGATAAACAATAAGATTCACCGAGCGCATCAAGGAGCTTTTGTACAAGTTTTAGAATTATATGACTTGAGTGATCGATTCGTTGACCTTTTCAAAGTTTACCTTTTTGGAAATTTCAAGGCTTCTACTTTAGCCAAAGACTATCTTGATGAGGTCGAATTTGATATCAGTCCTCGCACAATTCGAAAAGCAGAAAAGCATTGGAATCACTACCTGCACAATCCTGAAGACGAAGGTAGCCTGGAGGTGAAGAAAATGGAAGTGAAGTTAATGTTCACCGAAATGAAAGAATTATTTGAAGAGGATTAAACAACAAAAATCACTCCATGCTGTTCAATAGCTATGCGCGATCCAAACCTTATATCGATTCACAGTGAGCTATTTACGCACAATGGATTTGTGATCAATAAGGATAATTTCCATTTTGAAAAGCATTGTCCTCACGGCAAGCAGGTCATCTTCATCCACTACACCGAATACCCCGAATCAAACTTTCTTGAATACAACTTAGGAATACGAATTGATCAAGTCGAAAAGATGATTCATCGTTTTCTTCCCAGTCTAGGTGACTATTCTGACAGATCAATCACCATGGTTCAAACCTTGAATAAAATAGGGAAGGAATTGCCTAAAAGATTTACGATTGAAAATGATTGGGAGCTCTCAGAAGCCATTATGAAAGTCGATAGCTTTTTTGTGACTAAGGGTTTCGAATGGCTTGATAAAATGATGAATCCAGTCAACTTGGAACGGGCTTTTTTAGAACAGAAAAATAATTCATTTAAGACTCAAAATTTCATCTACAATGCCTTTCGTGCTACAGCATTGAGTAGAATTTTTAATCCAATTGATTATCCAGAGGTAAGGGAAAACTTTTTGAAACAAATCCAAAATTCAAGTATGACGCCCTTTACCATTGCTTCCTACCTTCAATTTTTGGACTATTTAGATCAGTTTTAACTTTTCTTTGTCACACCTCTTACCGCTTGGGCTGAAATTGGATCTTCCGGCCATTCGTGCTTTGGATACCTTCTTTTCAATTCTTTCTTGACCTCAAAATACCCATTGCTCCAAAAGCTCTTCAAATCCTGCGTGAGTTGAACAGGCTTATAACCTGGCGAAAGCATTTCAATCAAAAGTAAGATTTTTCCATTATTGACTTTCGGAGTTTCCAATAAGCCAAAAAGCTCTTGAAGCCGAACAGAAAGTAGCGGCACATCACCTTGTGATCGGTATTCGATTTTTATTTTACTTCCTGAAGGAACAGCTATTGTCGCCGGCGCCAAGTCATCTAATTGTTTCTGCTGCTCGAAATCAAGGCTATGAAGTAAGATTTGACTCAGGTTTAATTTTTTAAAATCTTCATTTTTGGTGATCCCAGAAAGGTAAGGTTCGAGCCAAGTTTCAGGATTCTCGCAAAGCAATGCAATTGACCAATTCGGCCAATCTTGAGTTGGATTCCAGTTTTTTAGACTTGCCACTCGAAGAATGAACTGCTCCGTTTCTTCATCGAAATTCAAAAGATGTTCGCCTTCTTCTCGTATTGCCTCCAAGATTGCATGTGTGGCATCGCCTTTTTCTATTTTGTTCAAAGGCCGGCTTCCAAGAATAATGGCACCAATTCGGACTTCCGTCAAAGCGACCAAACCGCCTTTTTTGCGATCCCATGAGATCACTTCCTTTGTTTTGACCATCGGCATTAGGTCTTTTGGATTGAGGGGTGCTGCCATCCAGATTTTCCCCATGCCTTCTCGGGCATCCAAATGCGCTACGGCAAGCCAAGATTCATGAGCCAAATCATCCCGATGGCCGATTGAAGCGATCTTCCCATTTGCCAGTTGAAACTGCGCATTGTTTCCGGGCCGCGCTGCGGCAATCCGCTCGGGATAAGCGTATGCTAAGAGCAAACCGGTCTGCCAAGGATCAACAGGGGAGTTTTCAGCTTCGACTTTAAACATCCGTCGGTAAGAAGCAGCTACTTTTTCGATCTTTTTGATTCGGGACATACTTACTCCTCGACTTCGAAATCTTCGCAAAGCTTCGATTCTCAAATTCAAATCAACCCCAGAATCCTGAGGAAGTGGGTCTCTTTCTTCCAAAATGGCGGCGACATCGGTCCCCAAACCTACCTGATCATGTTTTTTTGCAAAAAGTAGCATGTGGGCAATTCGGGGATGACAAGGCAGTGCATGAATTTCTTTTCCATGCGAAGTCAATTCACCTTCGGAAATCGCTTCAATCGTCTCTAAAGTCTTTTCTGCCAAAGCGAGCGTACCTGCAGGCGGTGGCGTGAGCCAAGTCATGGAGCGGATTTCTTGCTTTCCCCAGGCTTTCATATCCAAAACCAAAGCAGTCAGATCAGCCTCCATCAGTTCGGGAGTCCGATATTCATTCAATTGGTTTTGAATCGCTTTTGTCCAAAGTCGATAGCTATGACCAGCGGTCAATCTTCCAGCTCTTCCGCTTCGCTGATCTGCAGAATCCTTACTGATTCGATGCAAAACCAACTTTGATAATCCTGTTCTCGGATCGAATTTGGAGGATTTGGCAAAGCCGGAATCGACGACCACTTTGATCCCCTCGATGGTTAGGGAGGTCTCCGCAATATCTGTAGAGAGCACAATTTTCCGTTTTCCAGCGAAATCTGGTTGAATCGCACGATTCTGCTCTCCCGGCGAAAGCTGTCCGTAAAGCGGTACTATAATATCGCTTGGAAGTGCCTTTCGAAGTATTTCCTGTGCCTTTTTAATTTCTCCTTGACCTGGCAAAAAAACCAGGAAATCGCCTTTGTGAACTTTCGTTAAAGGGATGATTTGTCTAGCTGTATCTTCTCCGATTGCATATTCATCGACTTCACTGGCAAAATTCACTTCGACCGGATATTGCCTTCCCTTGCTTTCAATAATCTTTGAGTTCAGCAAACCAGATAGTTCTTTGGCATCGATCGTCGCCGACATCAATAAGATTTTCAAATCGGGCCGAAGTACTTGCTGCACTTCTCTGCATAATGCCAAAGCCACCTCAGAATGCAGGTTTCGCTCGTGAAACTCATCAAAGATCACCATCCCTACATCCTCCAGCGCATTGTCTGAGTGAAGCATCCGAGTCAAAATTCCTTCGGTAATCACTTCCAAGCGGGTATTTTTAGAAATAGCCGATTCAAAGCGAATTCGGAAACCAATCAAATCTCCGAGTTGTGTATTAGTCATACTGGCCATCCGCTGCGCAATACTTTTTGTAGCCAGTCTTCGTGGTTCCAGCATAATGATTTTCTTTTTGTTCAACCAAGGTTGATCTAAAAAGGTAAGTGGAAGTAGCGTACTTTTTCCCGCACCGGGAGGTGCCTGAATAATCAGCGAGTTATGAGTAGAAAAATGAGATTGGACTTGTGGGATGATTTCCGCAACGGGAAGATCGAAGGAATTGGGATCGAAATTGATAAGCATGGGGTGCAAAAATAGAGGATTCCATTGCTATATCGAAATTGAAAGGGATTTGAAATAATGATTGGCTTTGGCAATCCTTTTCCTCATTAATAAGATCTAAGCCTGATAAGTTTTGTGAGCTCTTTAGCACCAAGCTTGGGTATGGGCGAAAAATATTTCGCTCTTACAGTTTTAAATACCAACGAAGTCCAGCTTCCGGAGAAGAAGGACAACCGAAAACCGAATGGATAAGTCAAAAAACAAAGGCTTATTTCTATAAACTTAATCCTTTTATTTCCTTCTGTTTTCTCAGCTAACCTTCTTGCCTTTTGTGGTTTGACCAAAAAAAAGCCACAAGGACTAAGATCCCAGTGGCTTTTTTCTTTTAGAGGATTGAATTACATGCCCAATTTCGCAGCTGCCTTTCCATATTCCCATCTGATTTCGAAGCTAGAAGGCTTCACTTCGTAAACCAGACGCTCTTCCATAGTAGAAGTCTGCGCAGAAGGAACGTCGACTCTCAATGCATCCTGTGCTTTGTCGTATTTGAAGGCTCCCCACTGCTTTGCAGTTTTGTTAAACACAAGTGTGGAACTAGTCTCACCTGGGATTACGAAGAAACTGTAAGTACCGGCAGGAAGTTTTTTACCTTCTACCATGATGTCCTCAGTAGTAGTAAAAGTTGTGGCTTCATCTGCGCCCGCTCTCCAAACCTCTCCTAGAGGAACCAAATCTCCCCAGATTGTACGGCCTTTCACGGCAGGTGAGGAATAGTTGATGGTAACTTTGGCATCGCCTACCATTCCTTCAGCAGTTTTTGCTGGACTTGCTTTCTCTTGAGCGAAAGCTCCAATGCTTACAAATGCCATTAAGGCAAAAGCAAAAATGTTTTTTGTCAATTTCATGTTTTTAATGTTTGTAAAAGTTTTAGTAAAATAAATTAACGGTTAAAATTTCAAATCCTA
Source organism: Cytophagales bacterium (assembly GCA_038320155.1). Classification (GTDB taxonomy): domain Bacteria; phylum Bacteroidota; class Bacteroidia; order Cytophagales; family Cyclobacteriaceae; genus Algoriphagus. Next base: position 3,633 of record JBBQDY010000127.1, on the reverse strand, counting down.
GGTCTCAAAAAAGACATTTAACAAGAATTTAATATGCCTAAATCGTAACCCAAGCCTGCTTTTTATTGCTTTCGATGATTCGCTCACCGATGATCAATTCACGCAATCCATCTGCAAAAGTTGGGAATGATGCTTTTTCAGGTTGTTTTCCTTCTCGGATCGCAGCATACACTTCTTTAAACATTTGCTTAGAGGTATCTGGAAATCCTTCATTATGGCCTCCAGGGAAACTAACCAATGCTGAAGCTTCTGGATGAAGTAGCGATGGATCTTTCATCAAAGCCCCATTTGCTGTTTCCCGCTTTCCAATCCAAAGTTCATTCGGCCGCTCTGAATTGAATTCAAAATTTGATTTCGAACCTGCTATTTCCACATTCAAGCGATTTTTTCGACCTGCATTGACTTGAGATACTGTAATCGAACCCTTGCTACCATTGTCAAATCGAAGCAAAACAGTCGCATGATCCTCGGTATTGATTGGCACTTCTTGGTAATCATCCATAGAAAGCATTTTACCAGAATAGGTCTCAATATTTTTCAAAGGCTTCAATCGAGTCTTGTGCACAGTCGAGAAATCAGCCATCACTTCGGTGATTTTCAAACCGGTGACATATTCTGTGATATCCAATAGATGCGATCCGATATCAGCGATAGCTCTAGAATCCCCAGATTTATCAGGCTCAAGTCTCCAATTGTAATCCGTCTGTAAGAAAAGCCAATCTTGGAGATAAGATCCCATCACGGAATACACATCGCCCAATTCACCTTTTTCACGCATCGTTTTCATCTGGCGAACCATAGGATAGTAGCGAAGGTTGAAATGCACTGCATTTACCAGACCTTTTTCGGCTGCCAAAGCCACCAATTCTTCAGCCTCTTCTATTTTTACCGCCAAAGGCTTTTCGCAGATCACATGCTTTCCAGCGAGTAAAACAGCTTTCGCTTGCGCAAAGTGAAGAAAATTAGGCGTACAGATATGGACTACGTCGATATCTGATTGCTTGAGCATATCCTCAAAAGTGTAGGCGTTTGGAATCCCAAGCAGTTTGGCTTTCTCATCTGCCAGTTGCTGATTGACCTCTACAAGAGCTGTGACTTCTACATAAGGTAATCTTCTGAGCGCTTCGAGGTGAGCTGGACCGATAAATCCAGTTCCTACAATCGCCGCTTTAATAGTCTGAGACATAGGTTTTATGTTGGGTTAAATAATACTTAAAGCAACAAATTAGGGATTTTGACTCAAAAATTCTGCTTTTGGGTAACCTCAATACCCAGAAATTCTTCAATGAATTCAGGTCAAAAGATTTTCAATCCGAAAAATATAATCGATAAGTGAAAGATTAAGGCTTAATCCACCATTCATCTTTGGTCCAAAGTGAATCTTTGAGGTAAATAAATTCCCCGATTTTAGGAACAAAAATGGGTTGATCAATTTCCTTCGCTTTTGCAGTTACTCGCTCTACAGGATCTGTCCAAGAGTGCATCGCTAAGCTAAAAGCGGCCCAGTGAATCGGCATAAAAACTTTTGCTCTGATATCCTTTCCTGCCTGCGCAGTCTGCTCGGGCATCATGTGGATTTCCTTCCAATTCTCATTGTATTGACCACATTCCATCATGGCAAAGTCAAACGGCCCGTATTTATTCCCGATTTCTTCGAAATGTGGACCATAACCACCGTCTCCGCTGAAGTAAATATTATCGTTCTGACCTTTGATAACCCAAGATCCCCAAAGTGTTGAAAAACGATTGGTAGGCCCGCGACCTGAAAAATGTCTGGAAGGCGTGAAAGCCAATGAAACTCCCGCTACTTCAGCTTCTTCCCACCATTGCATCTCATGAATCTGTGCTGGATCTACGCCCCATCGCTCGAAGTGGGCGCCAACTCCAAGCGGAACATAAAATTGCTTCGTTTTTCCTTTGAGCTTTTGAATGGATCCATAATCCAAATGATCGTAATGATCGTGCGAAATAAGAATCAGATCAATCTGGGGTAATTTTTCGATTTCGATAGGCAAATCTTTAAAGAATCGCTTCTTCCCCAACAGCGGATTCGGAGCTGGAACTTCTCCAAGCATTGGGTCAATCAGAATATTTTTACCATCGATTTGAAGCAAAAAGGCAGAGTGTCCAAACCAGATCAGGCGAGTGGGGATAGTGTTTTCTACCAATTCCAGTGAATCTCTACTGACTATCGGAATCTTAAAAGATGGAACTCGACTTGGATCGTTTTTAAAAAACTCAGGAAGCATTTTAACTATTTTCCCCAAGTCCATATCCATGGTAGTGGGAATCAGGTTTTCAAATTTCCCATCTGAATAGTAATCCAAACGCTCAAATTCAGCGATTTGCGACTTATCCGGCGAACCACCAAACTGTGGACTAAGCGTAACAAAAAGAACTCCGATTAGGATAAGACCAAGGGCAATAGCTAAAATAAAGAGCATTAGGTATTTGAGTAATTTGAGGATCATCGGGTTAAAATTTTAAGAAAGCTGGAAAAGCTTCAAGAGCTATAAACCAGCTTGACTTCGAAAAAGTGCAGTATCAAATTTTACCAAAAAAAGCTCAAAACAACCTCTATTGTTTTTTCATTTATCCAACTATGCAGCAATTCATAAAAAAGCTGGTTTAATCAAAAAATAAAATTTCCTTCAGCACTGATTTTCTTTAACTTAAGGCTGAAAAAAATAATTATAACCATGGCAAAATTCAATTTGAAGATTAATGGACAATCCCGAGAAGTGGATGTCGAAGACGATACACCACTTTTATGGGTACTCCGGGACCATTTAGGATTGGTTGGCACGAAATATTCCTGCGGAATCGCACAATGTGGCGCATGTACAGTTCACAAAAACGGAGAAGCAATTTTTTCCTGCGTCACTCCAGCCTCCAGTCTTACAGAAGATGAGATCACCACTATCGAGGGCCTTTCTGAAGACGGAGATCACCCAGTTCAAAAAGCTTGGCAGGAAGTGGATGTAGCCCAATGCGGCTATTGTCAAGCTGGCCAAATCATGAACGCAGCAGCGCTTTTGAATACAAATTCGGCCCCAAGTATGGATGAAATCGATGAAGTAATGAATCGAAATATATGTCGCTGTGGAACTTATCATAAAATCAGGGAGGCCGTTGCGATGGCTGCTAAACTTTAAAACTCATGGCAACACTCAATAAAGCATCTCGAAGAGACTTCCTCAAAATCGCTGGGACTACAGCAGGAGGATTATTTATAGGTTTCAATTGGATGAGTTGCGACTCTCCTAAAGTTGAAGTCCTCAGTACAGAAGCAATTTTGGCACAAGCCCAACGCTTCAATGGCTACCTGTCTATAGCACCGACGGGAGATATCCTAATTTATTCACCGAACCCCGAATTAGGTCAAAATATCAAGACCTCATTTCCAATGGTCGTAGCGGAAGAGTTGAATGCAGATTGGAAAAAAGTACGCGTCGTTCAAGCGAATCTGGACACAGAAGTATATGATCGGCAATTGACCGGTGGGTCAGGTGCGATGCCTCATAGCTGGGAACTACTTCGCAAAGCCGGAGCCACAGCAAAATATGTTTTGGTAGCTTCAGCAGCTAAACTTTGGAATGTACCCGCAGAAGAGATCACTGTAGAAAACGGAAT
>JBBQDY010000126.1:0-8288 GCA_038320155.1 Cytophagales bacterium | reverse complement strand
TGCACCAGTATTTTCAACGGCTTCGGCTACGGTATTAAAAACAGGTTTTTCCAAATGAATAGAACCTCCTTTGCCAGGAGTCACGCCACCAACCACGTTAGTGCCGTATTCGATCATCTGCTGTGCGTGGAAGGAGCCCTCAGACCCGGTAAATCCTTGTACGATTACCTTGGAATTTTTATTGACTAGTACACTCATGCGTTGATTTTTAAAGTTTTCACAAAAATAGAAGTTTCCCCCCGCCCACAAAAGAAAAGCTTAACTATCTCGGCTTAAATTAACTTGGTAAATCTATTTATCTTGCTCCGATGATTAATTTAGTCCGCTTTACCGGAATCTTATTTTTACTAGTGTTAGGAAGTAATTCGGTTGTTTTATCCCAAAACTTCAACTTCAATACAATTCCCAAAGGAATAAATCTACCAGCTCAAAACGTCATACAGGTCGATCAGGACAGTCTAGGAAGAATGTGGTTTTCCACAGTTGGAGGAATTCATTTTTCAGATGGAATTCAAACTTATGCTTTACCAGATTCACTGGTGTCAAAATTTGAGTATCGGATTTCGTTGCACATAGATGAGGATGATATTGTTTGGCTATACAATCAGAATGGGCTCCCGAGAGTATATAAAGGAGGCTATGGGAAGTGGGAAGAGGAGGTATTACCAATAGATTTTGGTACCGAACAAAGCGAGCGGATTATTCTTTCTTCCGTGGGCAAGGGAAAGGATAAGCAATTTTTTCTTGACAACGATAGTATACTGATTACTTGGAAATCAGGATCGAAAGATTTCAAAAAGCTCCCGCGGCCTACATTTGAAGTGGCAGGAAGGTTCTTGTCAGCGGCTGAAATTGAGGGAAACCTCTATTTTTTCTTTGAGAATCTGACCACCCAACTGGTTGGCAAGGTATTTCAACCCCTGACTTATACTGGTATTGAACTCCCTACACCTCCATCTATCATCAAGCGATCACCTTTCACGGGAGAATACTACTTTTTGGGACGTGACTATTTGGCCAAAGGTCCGGCTGTTAACCAACCTGCTTCGCTGATAGATTCCAATATTTCTGAGTCAGATTTCTTGCGGGAATCGTATTTTGGGCTGTTTTTTGAAAAGGATAATGTCTTTTACTATTTCAATTCCCAACTGAAAAAATTGGCAAGTTACGATCGATTGCCTTTAATTTTGGATCTCAATAACCTGTTGAATGCCTTTTATATTCATGATGCCTTTACCGATCGAGAGGGAATTCTTTGGATCGTTACGCCCCGTGGGATTGTGAATCTAAACAGTTTAAAATTTCAGAATTATGGGAGTCAAGTAGGTTTAATGTCGGAAGAGATCTCAGCAATTTTAGAGTTGGGAGAGGGTGATTTTCTGTTTGGCTTTAATAATGGAATCCAAAAATTTTCTAAATCGGCGGGTAAGACAATATATCGGGATTCCTTTTTAGAGGGTACGCCTCAGGGTCGGGTCGTCAATTTCAGCCGAGACCTGGAATCGGGAGATGTTTGGTTTTCGGCCTCCTTTGGTGGCGTCGGTAAGTATTTCCCAACTACTGGACAGACGATACACTTTCGGCCTCCTTCATCGGAATCTATTTCATCGGTAGTTGTGGTCGGTGATAGTGTACTGATTACCTCGCCGAAGTCAATCTATATCGCACCTAAATCTGCCACAGGATCTCAATTGTTTGAGCGCAATCTTTTGGAGGAAATTCAACAACTTATCAGCCAGCCGATCTATCATTTCAGGAAAGCTACTAAACTCACAGATGGGAGAATCCTAGTGACGGCAGGTAAAAAATATACTGATCAGCCACCATTAGTAAAAAATAATAGGTTTGTAGTCGTCCAAGGCTTTGACGTATTGGAGACGGATCTAGGGATGCTGATCGGCGCAGATGACGGGCTAAAAATCTTTAAGGATAATAAAGTAGTCGATTATGAATTAGATGGTCAGCGGATTGATGACCCTGTTTATTGTATCCTGAGGGATTCCAAAGGGATTATCTGGTTGGGAACCGATATGGGAGTAGTCCAGCTGACCCAAAAAGAATTTATCAGATATGACGAGAGTAATGGGCTAATTGGCAATGAAATCAATCGTGGAGCTTTGATCGAAAGTCAATCCGGTAAGATTCTTATCGGTACGCAAAAAGGGTTTTCAGTTTTTTTCCCAGAGGAAAAATTTCAAGCCAAAGGATCGCCTAGAATTCATCTTGCAGCTTATCAAGTGGGAGAATATGTGCCTCGGGATTCGGAAGAAATTATAGTCGCTTATTCTGAAAATTCCTTTCAAGCTGAATTTACTGCGCCTGGGTTCAATGAATCCAAGGAGCTGTGGATTCATTACAGACTCCTAGGTTTGGAAAAGGAAGATTGGGAAATCATTCGGGATCCTAAATCAACGAAGCTTTATTTCAACAATCTTCCAGCAGGTAAATATCAGTTAGAACTCAAATCTTCTTACGAAGGAGCAGACTTCTCTCAAACCGTTTTTTCTAAATCATTCACTATACAAAAGCCTTTTTACCTTCAATTTTGGTTTATCTTCTTAGCGGCTATATTCTTGGTCGCTGTAGGGTTCTTGATCAATGAACTCTACCAGCAGCTATCAAAATTTGGATTGCTAAAAGTCGCTTTTGATACAAAGGAAAAGGAAAAAATGGCGGCGGAAGAGCAATTCAAGAATGTTTGGGACAGCTCCAAAGATGCTATGATCCTTACGCTGGATGGGGAAGAAATTATCACTGTCAATCCTGCATTTGCAAAGCTCACCAGAGAAAACCCACATTTATTACCTGGAAAAAATATGTGTGAGCTCTTTACAATACCTGATTTCTGTGAAAAGGAGCTTAAAATGTATGATCCTGAAACAATGAGGAATTTACCTCAGGGGATTTCATTGGAAGCTTTTTTCCCCTGGAAAATTGGAATACTCGAAATGCAGCTTTTTGCGAAATTAATACAAGAAGACTACCAAGGTAAAAATCTGGTGATGTGCGTTTTTAGAGACATTTCCACTGAAAAAGCCATCGAAAAACAACTTCGAGAAGCCAAAGAAAAAGCGGAAGAGGCCAACCGGTTTAAATCCAGTTTGCTTTCAAATATTAGTCATGAGATCAGAACGCCACTGAATGGTATCTTAGGCGGTACAGAGCATATCATGATGAATCGGGAGAAAGATCCTGAACTGATTTCACAACTTGATATTATCCTTCAAAGTGGCGAACGGCTTCTTGGGACGATTAATTCTATTTTGGATATGGCCAAAATCGAAGCTAATAAAATGGAGATTTTCTACGAAAAGGTAGAATTAACCGAATTCATTGCGACGTTGGTGATGCCACTGAAAACCCTTGCAAAAAGAAAGCACATCAAGCTAGTAGAGCGTTACCCACAAAGAACTATTCATGGTCAAACAGATAAACGATTTCTAGAAATGATTCTGAATAATCTCTTGAGTAATGCTATAAAATATACAAATGAAGGTCAGATAGTATTAACTATTGACTCCAGAGATTCAAGCCTTATTATGGAAATACAGGATACTGGGATCGGAATGTCTCCCGAATATTTTAAGAAAATTTTCCAACCCTTTGAGCAAGAGAGCACCGGAAACGCGCGTCTCTATGATGGAACAGGACTGGGACTTAGCATCACCAAAAATCTGGTAAATATGTTGGGAGGTAAAATAATAATCGAGAGCGAAAAAAACTTGGGAACTATCGTAAAACTTCAAATTCCAGTCTAAGATTATAATTTTGTATTTTCAAACCCGAATATTAGTCACACTCAACTCCTAAATAATGTTTAGCCTCAAAATCCTGATTGTAGAAGATGATGCCGTTTCGGCTCTTTTACTACAGAAGGCACTGGAAAGAAATAAGCATGAGATTCTAGGTATCGCTGATTCAGGCGAGAAAGCGCTGGAACTTCTTACGCAAAACCACGCAGATATCGTAATGATGGATATCAGTCTTGCTGGCGAACTAGACGGGATTAAGACAACTGAAATCATCAATGAAAAATATGATATCCCTGTAGTCTACTTGAGTGCAAGCTCAGATGCAGAAACTTTAAACAAGGTTGTGGGTACCAATCCAAGTGCCTATGTGATTAAGCCATTCAATATCCGTGAACTCAACATGGTGATCGAATTGGCCATTTTTAAAGACCGAAAGGAGAAAGAACTCCAAAAGCTCAATAACGAACTTGAAGAAAAAGTGAAGCAACGTACAGTTGAGCTTTATGATGCCAATAAGGAACTCACCAAGGCTCTGGAAAAAGAACGAGAAATCAACGAGCTAAAATCTAGAATTGTACTCAACGTCTCCCACGGATTCAAAACGCCATTGACCTCGATTTTGAGTTCCGCGCAGCTGATCCAAATCTATGGTGATAAAGAACATCCATTTAAGGCTAAAATTGCAAAGCATGCAATGAAAATCGAGAATTCAGTCCGGACTTTGAACAATCTTTTGACGAGTGTTCTCTTTTTTGGAAAAGCAGATGCAGGTCAAATGAAATTCCGGCCAAAAAAGATGTTTACTGGGGCGTTTGTCAAAGAGCTTCTGGATACAATCAATGCCGGCTTGGAGCTAGATGTGAAAATCAAATCGAAAACGGTAAACCTTCCCAAGACTATTACCACAGACTCTGAATTACTGTATCAGGTATTTGAGAATCTCCTTTCGAATGCAACCAAATACTCAAAAGATGGGCAGGAGGTAGAATTTACGCTAGAGTATAGTGATAAAAATCTCATTGGTACCATAATTGACAAAGGCATTGGAATCCCGAAGAAGGAGCAAGTTCTGCTGTTTGATCGTTTTTTCAGAGCGCATAATGTGGGAATTATCGAGGGGTCTGGATTAGGACTTTCCATTGCGAAAAGATGTGTAGAGGTCTTAAATGGCGATATCTCTTTTGAAAGTACGGAAGGTAAAGGGACCACCTTCAAGGTTGTAATTCCTGTAACATAATTCAGATGCTGCTTCACACTTCCAACTTAAAGTTTACGCACCCCGGTCAGCCCACGCTTTCTTTTCCCGATATCAAACTCGATTCGAAAGAAGCAATAGTGGTTTTGGGTCAATCGGGAAGTGGGAAAACTACCCTCTTGAATCTTTTGGCAGGCCTGATGAAACCTCAATCGGGCGAAGTCCTGCTCGACGGGACAGACCTCTCCACACTTTCTTCCCAACAAATGGATCAATTCAGAGGAGGAGAAATTGGAATTGTATTCCAAAAACCGCACTTGATCTCAGCCATTTCGGTCCTCGAAAACCTAGAACTCGCTAACTATTTTTCAAAGAAAAAGGGTCAGAATTTGATGACCTTATTGACAGAGCTTGGAATAGCCCAAAAAGCAAATGCTTCCGTATTGACTTTAAGTGAAGGGGAAGCACAGCGTGTATCGATCGCCAGAGCTTTGGTAAACAATCCAAAATTGATTTTGGCGGATGAACCAACTTCAAGTCTGGATGATGAGCATGCATCGGCTGTAGTTGAGCTTCTGAAAAGTCAGGCGGAAAAAATCGGTGCTGGCTTAGTAATCGTCACTCATGATCAGCGCGTGAAAGCACATTTTTCAAAATTTATTGAAGTTACCGCCGCATGAATTTAGTCAAGCTAAGTTGGAAATATTTAACCTTCAGACCACTATCCACAGGTCTCAATATCTTGCTTTTAGCCTTAGGATTAGCAATCATGACGGTTTTGTTGCTGATCCAAGATCAATTTGAAAAGAAAGTGACGAAAGATGCTGCCGGTATAGACTTAGTCGTCGGCGCCAAAGGCAGTCCCCTTCAGTTAATTCTCTCGAGTATCTATCATGTCGATTTCCCTACTGGAAATATTCCCATGGAGGAGGCAGAGAAATTGGCTAAAAACCGTTTAGTCAAAGGAGTCATCCCGCTTGCCCTCGGAGATAATTATAAAGGCTTCCGGATTGTGGGTACGAATTATGACTATTTGAAAAGCTATCAAGCTGTCGTCACCAATGGAGTACTATGGGAAAAGCCATTCGAAGTGGTACTAGGATATGAGGTAGCTGTGCAGACTGGATTGAAGGTAGGCGATGAATTCGCAGGAAGTCACGGGATCAGTGTAGGAAGTCATGACCATGATGAGCATAATTTTAAAGTTACTGGGATTTTGGACCAGCAAGAAAATGTTTTAGATCGTTTGGTGCTGACCAGTATCGAATCTGTCTGGTTGACCCATGACGAGCAAGTTACTTCAGACTCGACTGCGACGACTGAGTCAAGCAGTCATGATCATGAAGCATTTCAGAAACCAGTTGCTCAGACTGGCTTTCCAGATTCGGATCGGCCAAGGGAAATAACTTCGCTTTTGATTTCCTATCGAAATCCCATGGCAGCGATTCAACTGCCGAGAATGATCAATTCGAAGACAGTCATGCAATCTGCCTCTCCGGCTTTTGAGATGGCTCGACTTTTTGAATTGCTTGGGGTAGGGGTAAGCTTGCTCAAAGGATTGGCGATTGTCATACTCGGAATTTCCGGCCTTGGGATTTTTATTGCTTTGTATAATTCCTTGAAAGAGCGGAAGTATGATTTGGCGATTCTACGAGCATTAGGCGCAACTCGTATTCAATTAGTGATTTTGATTCTTATGGAAGGGCTTTTGCTAACTAGTTTTGGAGCTTTTCTTGGAATTGGCTTAGGGCATGGATTTCTTCAACTGCTAATCAGTTCAAACGAACAGTCCATGGTGTCTGGAATTCAAGCCTGGGCATTCCTTCCGGAAGAGGGTTGGATTCTAGCTTACGCACTACTTGTAGGTTTTCTGGCATCAATTATTCCCGCTTGGACAGCCTATAAAACTAGCATCGCTCAGCAACTTACCAGAGCCTAATCAGTTTAAAAGGTATAATTTCACATTATGAAAATGATCAAAATCTCAGTATTGACTTTAGGGTTCTTTGTGCTCAGCATTTGTACTACACTTGCGCAGACTCTAAATGTCTGGAAAAGTCTATCTGAAGTATCTTATAAAATCAGTGAAGATCAATACGGCGAGCTATACGTTCCCGTCTTCTCGGCTAATATATCTAAGCTTGAGGGAAAAGTAGTGGAGGCTGATGGATACATTATTCCTTTCGAGGGCATGTTTAAGCCAGAGCATATCATACTTTCAAGTCTGCCGTTAGCGGAGTGTTTCTTTTGTGGTTCAGGTGGCCCAGAGACGGTGATGGAAGTGATGCTTTCCTCACCAATCAAGTATACTTCTAATCGGGTCAAAGTACGTGGTAAGCTTACACTTAACAGCAAAGATCCTGAAAAGCTGATGTACATCCTGAAGGATGCGACATTGGTGAATTGAGAACCAAGATATTAGAATCAAGACCTTCAGTATCAAGTATCAAGATTTTTAGAAACAAGACCTTTAGTATCAAGTATCAAGATTTTTAGAATCAAGGGATTAGACTTTAGTATCAAGAGGGCGAGCTTTGAATTGATTTTAGTATCTAGACACAAGAACCAAGAGAAAAGATTTTTTAGAATCATGGAATAATTCTGTTAACTCTGAAAGCTTGCCCGCTATATCAAAAGCGCATACGCATGGCGGAGGATTAGCCTTTAAGTAGTCGCGGTTGAATACATGGCTGAATCAGAACCAAAAACTTGCAGATTAATAGCAAAGCTCCTTTTCGAGGGCTTTGAATTTTTCTAAAATATCCAAAGACTTTTTACCGACTTTTCCATTTCCGATTAGGTGATTATCTACTTGAGTGACAGGAAGTAGGATTTTTGTAGTACTGGTGATGAATATTTCGTCTGCCGCTAGCATCTCTTCGAATAGGATCGGACGAATCGCCACTTCACCCACAATGTCCATCACATGTTTTCGGGTAATCCCGTGAAGCACATGTTTATCGGGAGTACTCACCCGACCCTCTTTGACAATGAAAATATTACTTCTGGAGCTCTCACTGATTTCTCCATTCATGTGATAGATCACGTCTTCAGCGCCTGCCTCTTTCCACTGTACACTATGCCATACAGGATAGGCGTAGTTGGTGGTTTTGATCTCTGCAATCGATCGTACATATTCGACAGAAAGTAATTTGATGCCCTTTTCATATTTTTCTTGGGAAGGAAAAATAAGCGATTCTGCAAAAATAAACAGCTTCCCTTGTGCTGGGGAAAAGTGATTTTCTGAAATTCCACCGGATAGAACCATCCGTAGTCCGCCTTCTTTCAAATCATTTTTATCAATTAATTCAGCGATGATTTGACGCAATTGCTCGCGGGAA
>JBBQDY010000125.1:0-8322 GCA_038320155.1 Cytophagales bacterium | reverse complement strand
ACGACTTCGAAAACCGGAATCAGATGCTGAGAGATTTCAGTTTTTCTCTCGAAAACAGATTAAATTATCTGATACAAAATTGGGGTTCAAGTCCGAAGATTATTGAATCAATAACTTCCCTTGCTTGATGACTTTTCCAATTGGATCGGTGATTTGATAGAGATAAATTCCTTTTGGAGCATTTAGATCAAAATCCAGTTTCTTGCTGCCTTTGGGAAGTGAATAGTTTTGGACAGCCTGGCCCATGCTAGAATAGATGGTTAAAGTTTCGCTTCCATTCCAATCCTCCGCTACTTCGATTGAGAATATTCCCGACGAGGGGTTCGGATAAAGTTTAAATCCAAGATCAGCTTCAGGTTCTACAGCCAACACCACATCAAACTGAAAGTCCATCCAATTCATCCGGTCTTGTACCCATTTCTTGAGATAGGAAAGTTCTTCCTCATAAGTTTTTCCCACGAAATTATTTGGCCAAACATACTCTCCCAAAACTTTCCACTGCTGGAAATTGCGAGTGCTTGCATCTCCGATTTCGTTTCTCATGCTATCAATGGCAAACATTACTTTTTCGTCAGAAAAGGGACCCTTTCGAAGTTCAAGCCACCGACCACTCATCTTTTTCATGTAGGCAGGGTCTTCTCTGAGACGTTTCCACCAAAAGTGAATAAACCAATTATCGCCTGGGCAAATTGAATTAAAATCCCAAGCCCAGCCATCGATCTTGGAACCATCACAGTAATCGGCATTTCCGAAAGCCAGATTGAAATCCCAAACTGGTCCTGCGGTTAATTTTCCACCTAGGCTCGTCCGATCTTTGTAGAAAAAAGTGCTGAGCCGGTAGCCATCCACATTCCGTCCAACTTCATTGATCAAAGAAAAATCTATGAAGCTATTTACATTGATGTATTTGGCATAGCCATTTGCAGGGTCTTTGAACTCTGATCCATTAAGCACCAATTCAAATTCATCGATATAGCCTTTGATATAGGCTCGCTGTTCGGGGACTATTTGATTGAATTTAGGTGTGTCATATAGAAATTTTGTTTTTTTACATCCAGGAAAAGGTAACGTAGTAGATTCCCACGCCACTTCCTCAGGGTCGCCTTTGTCAAATTTAAGGATATAGCCACCCGTCAGTTTGTCTCCGGAAATGTCTTCAGGTTCTATTTTCTTAATATTTACTCTGTTCTTATCGCGCTTGATTTTTTCCGTCAGAAGGTAGACTCCGACATATTGTCCATTCAGAACCAGCTCGAAAAACTTAATCCTTGGCGCATAGGCCATACTTTTCGATGCTAGGTAGTAAGCCAAAGCATTTCGCATGAGGGATTTGTCACTGAATGGCCCATGAAATACAAAGTCTTCTTCTTCGGGAAAACCCAATAGGCCAAAGTCAATTCCGTCCCGGTTCGCATCCCAAAGCTCAAGGCCATAGCTTTTCTTGGCAAAAGACTGGGAGGACTGACCTCTGATTTCGATACCAACTGACCCATCATAATGATTATAAGCGTCTGTAATTTTATTCTCTTTTCCGTCGCCATTCCAGATGATTCCCATTTTTCCGAGAATTTTGGGTTCATCAGGAATCGCTATTTCAGTGTCAATCACGATTATGGGGAGTTTGGAAATGGTAAGCTGGGCAAAGGCAGATAAGCTAAAACCAACTAGGAATAAAACCAGCTGGATCTTAGCAATAGAAATTCGTTTCATTCTACAAAATATTAATAGTATTTTTCAGACCAATCAGAATTCCAAAAAAAACATGACTATGAGGCTCGAGACATTAGCGATTCACGGAGGAAATATCATCACCGATTCAGAAAAACCGGCTATTCAGCCCATCACCCTGAGTACCACTTTTATTCATCAGGAGGATTCGATGATTTATTCCAGAGCTAATAACCCGAATCGAAATGCGTTGGAAAAAGTCTTAGCCGGACTTGAAAAGGGTGCCGATGCTGCGGCCTTTTCTTCCGGAAATGCTGCTGGAGTAGCAGTTTTCCAAGCTTTGGAGCCTGGCTCACACCTCATCGCGCCGGACGATATGTACCACGGGCTCAAGAATGCAATAGTCCAACTTTTTAAAGGCGTCCTCGAAGCAACATTTGTTGATATGACCGATTTGAAAAATGTGGAGAATGCTTTCCAACCCAATACCAAATTGGTTTGGGTAGAAACACCCTCCAATCCATTGTTAAAAATCACCGATATCCGAGGGGTGTCAGCCCTTGCAAAAGCTCATCAAGCCCTGCTAGCTTGTGATAATACCTTTGCTACTCCGGTCTTTCAGAATCCAATCGAGCTGGGAGCGGATCTGGTGATGCACTCAAGTACAAAGTTTTTTGGGGGCCATAGTGATATTTTGGGAGGAGCTTTGATCACCAAAAATGCCGATGAGTTTTGGGAAAAAATTCGAGTAGTGCAGCGTGTTGGCGGGGCCGTTCCTTCGCCTTTTGACTGCTATTACCTTTGTAGAAGTATCAAGACCTTGCCCTATCGCATGAAAGGCCATGCAGAACATGCCGGTATTTTGGCAGATTTCTTAAGTCATCATGCTGGAGTAGAACAAGTTTATTATCCTGGATTGAAAAGTCATCCTGGGCATGAAATCGCCGCTAATCAAATGACTGGTTTTGGTGGGATTGTTTCTTTTCAAGTAAAGGGGCAAGCGGAAGATGCGGATCGGGTGATCTCTAAATTAAAGTATTTTACAAATGCGACAAGCCTGGGAGGGGTAGAAAGTCTGATCGAACGGAGAGCGGCCTCCGAAGGTCCTGATACCCTGACGCCACAGAATCTTATCCGAGTTTCTGTAGGATTAGAGCATTTGGATGATTTGTTAGAAGACTTAGCTCAAGCATTTTTAGCGAGCTGAGTTCACGCTACCTTATTTCTCTTATGGAAATCATTCCGGTATCAGTCTCCAGCTATTTGAATCAATTCTGTGGAGGTGTTGTCAGAATTGGTTTTTCTGGTTGACAAGAAAAAAGAATAAACCGGATGAGTAAAGTTGCTCTTATAGAGAATTTGAAGACCTTCTAAAATCGATTTTTCTCACAAGAGAATTAATCTGGGTCGATCCCAAAGCTTCGGATGGTCAGGTAGGTCAAATACCTTCTGAAAGTGTATAAACATAACTATTATCGCCTATCTTTTTGTTCAAGCCTACTAATTGGTCATCTCTTACCACATACTTAAAGTTTCCATTGAGGATGATACTCGGATCAAATTCGGTCGTCCAAACACATTCATCAGTGAATTTGATTTCATCTCCCACTATTTCATAAGTTCCTCGACACATTGCTGGGTATTTTTCCTTACTGGATGTACCTGTAAATCTTCCATTATCGAAGATTAAGGTCACCTCAGAACTGACAAAATCAGCGTTTGGTACAGCTACATAAAACTGCCCGGCATAGCTGCCGTCGATATTGGTCAAGCTGGGAGATTCTTCAGAACCGCAGCTCAAGAAGATCCCAAAGAAGAGGATAAGGTATAAGAACTTCATGATTTTTACAGACAAATTTCCTGGATCTTAGTTCAAGCTTTTGCAAAAATTAGCAAGGTTTTCAATGGAAATATAGAGCCGGTTAAAGTACCCCTCAAAAATTTATTTGGAATTATAAAATTATTCCTATATTCTCCTTTGTTTTAAGTTTAAATAGCAATAAACCCATGGCAACCCAGCCTATTGAGCTAATTCTTGGCAGGCAATTTATAGACAGTTTGTCTATGCCGGTCTTTTTAGTAAATCCTGAGGGAACATTGATTTTTTACAATGAACCAGCAGAACTTATTTTGGGGATAAGGTTTGGTGAAACCGGCAGCATGACAGTGGAAGAATGGTCTACCATATTTAAGCCTACAGATGCAGATGGCAACCCACTATCTCCTGATGAATTACCCTTAGTCCAAACACTCACACATCACAAACCAGCCCAAGGAGCGTTTTATATTCACAATTTGCAAGGTGAAAGACACTTGATCCATGTCACTGCTATTCCTATTGAAGGAAGGCCGAAACGATTTTTGGGAGCTATGGCTTTGTTTTGGAATTCTAATTTTTCATGAAAATAAAAGTATGGGGTTGCAGAGGTTCCTTGCCTTCGCCTGGCCCAGAAAATAATAAATACGGCGGAAATACCTCCTGCGTATCTGTGACCAAACAGGATACTTTAATCATTCTTGATGGTGGGTCAGGTATTCAGCGATTGGGTAAAGTGATTACTCCGGAAATAAAGGAGCTTCATGTCTTATTGACACATCTTCACATTGATCATACCATGGGTTTGGGATTTTTCCAACCTATGTATAATCCGAATATACAAGTGCACCTTTGGGGGCCGAGCACGACTATTGAACCCCTTCTCCATCGGTTGAGAAGATATTTTTCCCCGCCATTATTTCCTGTTCGATTAAATGAGTTGCCCAAGCATCCTATCATTCATGAAGTTGGAAACTCAGAGTTTAGCATAGGAGATCTTCAAATTAAATCTACGTACATCTGCCATCCCGGTCCTACGCTCGGGTATAGGATTACGGATGGAAATGCAGTTTTTGCCTATATGCCTGATCATGAACCAGCGCTTGGATCTGCCCATTTCCCCAGTGATTTGGAATGGACTAGTGGTGTTGAAATTGCTGAGAATGCAGATTTATTATTCCATGATGGGCAGTACACTGCAGAAGAATACAAAACCAAAATTGGATGGGGTCACAGTTCCATCAATGATGCGATCGCATTTGGTGAGGCGTGTAAGGTCAAGAAGTTAGCTGTTTTCCATCACGATCCGCTCAATTGTGATGATCGATTGGAAGAAATTTATGAAGAAGGAATCACGCAGACAAAACCCAACTATTCGGTGATTATCTGTAAAGAAGGCGAAGAGTTTGACTTGGGGTAGGGATTATTTAAAAGATTTTTGGCCAGCCTCAGACCCATCTTTAAAGCCTTCCATCATTACATGTATGGCTTCTTCCCAATTGAAAATAATATCCAGAAAAAACAGGGTTACTAGTCCCATAAAGAAGAAAAATACGCCTCGCTTGGTGATCTTTTTCATTTTATTCTACTTTTTAAATTTTGAAATAGCGGATTGAGAAGCAGACAAAGCAAGTTTAAAAATTCAGCATGTTCCTTCCTATCTCTGACAATTTTCAATTATCCATTTTAAATTCTCACCCCGCCCAGCCTTCACGATCCAGACTTCGATATTGAATCGCTTCAGCTAAATGCTCAACCTTGATGCTTTCGGACCCCGATATATCTGCAATCGTTCGAGCTACTTTTAGGATTCGGTCATAGGCCCTAGCCGAAAGCCCCAACCGTTCCATGGCAGTTTTTAAGAGCATCTTTCCGGCTTCATTGATCTGGCAGACTTCCTTGACTTGATGAGATGGCATCATTGCATTGCAAAAAACGGCTGGATTATCCTTAAATCGCTCTTTTTGCCTTTCTCGCCCTTCGATTACCCGCTCACGGATTGATTTACTGGCTTCTGTTTTGCGCGTGGAAGTCAACTCGTCGAATTTCACCGGCGTCACTTCTACGTGGAGATCGATTCGATCGAGAAGGGGACCGGAGACTTTATTTAAATACCGCTGAACGATGCCGGGACCACAGACACATTCTTTTTCAGGATGATTGTAGTAGCCACATGGGCAAGGATTCATGCTGGCGATCAACATAAAGTTGGCAGGGTAATCCACCGAAACTTTCGCTCGGGAAATGGTCACTTTTCGGTCTTCCAAAGGCTGGCGCATCACTTCAAGGACCGATCGCTTGAACTCAGGCAACTCATCCAAAAAGAGTACGCCATTGTGAGCGAGGGAAATTTCACCGGGTTGAGGATTACCTCCACCTCCGACCAATGCGACATCCGAGATCGTATGGTGAGGACTTCGGAATGGTCGCTGCGCTATCAAGCTTCCATTCTTTCCCAATTTGCCCGCTACGGAATGGATTTTGGTCGTTTCCAAAGCTTCCATCAGGGTAAGTGGTGGAAGAATCGAAGGAAGTCGCTTTGCAAGCATGGTTTTTCCAGCGCCAGGAGGGCCGATCATGATCACATTATGACCACCGGCAGCAGCAATTTCCATTGCACGTTTGATATTTTCTTGACCTTGAACATCCGCGAAATCAAACTCATTATCATCCAACGAATGATAAAAAATCTCTCTTGTATCAGTCACCAGAGGTATGATCTCCAAATCACCCATAAGAAAATCAGCTGCTTGCTGCAAGGTCTCTACCGCAATGATGTCCAAATTATTCACTATGGAAGCTTCTTTGGCATTTTCCAACGGAAGAATGAATCCTTTGAAACCCCGCTTGCGAGCTTCAATGGCAATCGGCAAGACACCTTTTACGGGACGCAGATTCCCGTCTAACGAAAGCTCGCCCATGATAATGTATTCGTGTAATGCG
This sequence comes from Cytophagales bacterium, assembly GCA_038320155.1. GTDB lineage: Bacteria > Bacteroidota > Bacteroidia > Cytophagales > Cyclobacteriaceae > Algoriphagus. The sequence goes on along the minus strand of JBBQDY010000125.1, from coordinate 1,895 downwards.
GGAAAATCTACTTGTTCCGAAGCCTGGAGAATTCCCATAGCAATGGGCAAATCATAAGCGGAACCTTCTTTTCGCACATCAGCAGGAGCCAGGTTGATCACCACCTTCTGCCGAGGCATCCGAAATCCGAAATATTTTAAGGCCGATTCGACCCGCTGCTGGGACTCTTTCACCGCAGAATCAGGAAGCCCAACCATATAAAAACTTGTTCCTTGGCCGACATTGACCTCGATGGTGATGATATTGGCGTCTACACCGGAGACCGCACTTCCAAAAGTTTTTGCAACCATAAAAAAAGGAGACGTTTTTGTCTCCTGAATATACTATTTTGATGTACTTAAAGCTTTATTTTTAAGTAATATTTTGACGCGGAGGAAGATTCGATGGATCAGAATCTTTCCCTTTTCTCAGAGGCTCAGTTGACGTTGGTGCTATGGAAGGATGTTCGAAATCATAAATCTTTGCTTTCAGCGCATTAATTTCATTCTCCATTTTTTTCATCGAAGCTGTCATGCCACTTCCTACAGAATAGCCAATGGCCCAAGCAAGAAGAAATATTATCAATCCAATAAGCAAGATTTTCACCATGGAGTCTGAAGTGATTTCTTCCATTCCGAATGCACCTCCTAAAGTGTCAAATGCGATAAAGAAAATAAGAAAAGCGGCAAAAAATGCCAAAAGTGCTATTTGAAGGAACTGATGAAATTTTTTCATGGCTTTAAAATTTAATTATTCGAATATACTAAACCGACTGTATACTAGAAAGCTTCTGATACAATCCAGTGATTTGGCTCAATTCGGAATGGGTGCCTCTCTGGACAATTTGGCCCTGCTCAATCACCAATATCTCATCTGCATGCTGAATGGTGCTCAATCGATGTGCAATGACCAACGTGGTCCGATTCGCCATTAATTTGGTCAGCGCTTCTTGAACCAAAAGCTCAGATTCTGAGTCAAGTGCTGATGTAGCCTCATCAAGAATTAGGATTGGAGGATTTTTGAGTACAGCTCGCGCAATGCTCAATCGCTGTTTTTGTCCTCCGGATAGTTTGGAGCCTCGTTCTCCGATTGAGGTTTCGTAGCCATTTTCCAGTTTGGAAATAAATTCATGTGCATTTGCGATTTTTGCTGCTTCGATGACTTGGTCGAGGCTTGCATCATCCATTCCGAAGGCAATGTTATTAAATGCGGTATCATTAAATAGGATAGATTCCTGAGTTACGATTCCCATCAAACTACGCAAATCTCCCAAGGACAAGTTGCGAATGTCCACTCCATCCAACAGAATATGACCACTACTAGGGTCGTAAAATCTTGGGACCAAATCGGCCAAAGTTGATTTTCCTCCGCCCGAGGGCCCTACTAATGCGATGGTTTTCCCTTTTGAAAGCGTAAAGTTGATATCATTCAAAACGCGCGTCTCTTCGTAGGCAAAGTTTACATTTTGAAATTCGATCGAGTTTTTGAATCCAGCTAGTTTTTCTGGGTCCTTCGGTGAATTGATCTTTGAGGGAGTATCAATAACCTTGAAAATACGCTCAGCTGAGGCGATTCCCCGCTGGATGTTACTCATTGCCCGGGAGATTTCTTTGGCTGGATTGAGCACTTGGGTGAAGATGATAATATAGGTGATAAAGTCAGAAGCTCCAAGATCAGAATCTCCACTCAGTACCAATCCACCACCATAGACTAAAATTCCGGCAACCACAGTTACTCCCAAAAATTGAGATATCGGGGAGGCTAATTCGTTCTTACGGGCCATACTGACATTTACATTGGAGTAAAAATCAGTCTCCTCATCGAATTTATTTTTCATAAACCACTCCGCATTGAAAGCTTTGATGACCCGCATTCCGCTGAGAGTTTCGTCTAGGATATTGACTATCCTGCCTAGT
>JBBQDY010000124.1:0-8343 GCA_038320155.1 Cytophagales bacterium | reverse complement strand
TCAAATCTGAATTTAAAGAATAATTTCACTAAAAATAGAATCTTTCATGTTGAGATCAATACCTCAAGTCGTGGAAAACTGATAAATCAAGAATTAATAGAGTATTGAGTAGCTAGAATCTAGTATCAAGACAGGAGTATCAAGACAGGAGTATCGAGTATCAAGACAGGGGTATCGAGTATCAAGACAGGAGTATCTATTATCAAGACAGGGGTATCGAGTATCAAGACAGGAGTATCAAGAATTTAGAATCAAGAGCCAAGAAAATAGCACCAGCGGTGCTGTCTGATTGTAGCATTAGGATCCAGAACCAAGAAAATAGCACCAGCGGTGCAGTCTGATTGGCGCGTGCCATCAGAAACCACCCATCAAACCTTCAGTCCCCAAACATCCGGCATCTGGCATCCGGCATCGGACATAAAACATTCAGTCCCCAAACATCCGGCATCTGACACCGGACATTATTTCATTATCCGCAAAACACTTTTTCTCCGATCCTCAAAAAAACAACCTATTTCCCATTCCTTTTAAATAAATTGAAGAATGGATTTTTTAAAAAAAAACACAACTAAACCAATCAAATCATGAGTGATCTAAAAAAAGAAGACATTAAACAGGAGGTTTTTGAACTCTATGATGCATACGCACACAATCAAATTGATCGAAGAACTTTCGTAGAAAAGCTTTCCATCTATGCAGTGGGCGGTATTACGGTGGCTTCACTGATGAGTGCGATGATACCTGACTATGACAGTACACGAACTATTCCTGAGACGGATGATCGATTGAGTTCGGACTATGTGATGTATAATTCCCCGAAAGGTGGTGGGGAAATCAAAGGTCTTCTTTCCATTCCGACCGGAACGACCGGGAAAGTTCCAGGAGTAGTCGTGGTTCACGAAAACCGAGGCTTGAATCCATATATTGAAGATGTGGGGAGAAGAGCAGCCGTTGCAGGTTTTATTTCCATTGCTCCGGATGCACTTACGCCGCTGGGTGGATATCCCGGAAATGACGACGATGGCAGAGCCATGCAATCCAAGCGAGATCGGGATGAAATGCTTGAAGACTTTATCGCTGCCTATGAATATTTGAAAAAACATCCAGACTGTACCGGTGAAGTTGGCGTAGTTGGATTTTGCTTTGGAGGATGGATTTCCAATATGATGGCGGTGAGAATCCCTGAATTGGGAGCTTCCGTACCTTACTATGGCGGTCAACCTACTGCCGAGGAAGCTTCCAAAATTAAAGCGCCGGTGTTATTGCACTTTGCTAGCTTGGACGAGCGAGTTAACGCCGGTTGGCCAGCTTACGAAGAGGCACTAAAAGCAAATGGAGTCGAAAATACCGCGTATTTTTATCAGGAAACTAATCATGGATTCCATAATAATACGACGTCCCGATATGATGAAGCAGCCGCTAAGCTTTCGTGGGACCGGACCATTGGTTTTTTCAATGAAAATCTAAAAGGATAAAATCTCCTTTTCAATAGTTTACCTAACCTTTCGCAGAAAAAACTCCAAATGGATTTTATTGACTATTACAAAACTCTGGGGCTGGCACAAACAGCCAGCCCTGAAGAAATCAAGAAGGCTTATCGAAAGCTTGCTCGAAAATATCATCCGGATGTCAATCCAGATAACAAAGAATCCGAGCGCAAATTCAAAGAGATCAACGAGGCGAATGAAGTCCTGAGTAATCCGGAGAACCGTACCAAATATGATAAATATGGTAAAGACTGGAAGCATGGCGAAGATTACGAGCGCCAGCAACAGAACCGGAGAAGATCCCAAGGGCAAGGAGGTGCACGGCAAGGATCCTCAGGTCAAGGCTTCTCTGATAGTGACTTTTCTGAGTATTTCGAATCGATGTTCGGAGGAGGCGGATCAGGTTTTCGACAAAGTGGCAGAAACGTAAAATACAAAGGCCAAGATCTCACGGCGGAATTGCATTTGAACTTAAGGGATGTCTACGAAGACTTCCCCCAAGTGCTGGATGTGAATGGAAATAAAATCCGAGTCACCATTGCAGCAGGAATCGAAAATGGGCAAACAATTAAAATCCCGGGGAAAGGAAGCCCGGGTGCGAATGGAGGACCAAATGGAGACCTTTATATCAAAATCCAATTGAAGAACGATACCGATTTTAATCGAATGGGAAACAACCTCCATAAAAATATTGAGCTTGATTTATACACTGCGATGCTTGGTGGAGAATTGTTGACAGATACTTTTGACGGAAAGGTGAAACTCAAAATTGCGCCCGAAACGCAAAATGACACTAAAGTGAAATTGAAGGGAAAAGGTTTTCCAGTCTATAAGAAAAAGGGGGAATTTGGAGATTTGATTCTATCCTATACAATTACACTTCCGAAAAATCTGACCGAAAAGGAGAAGGAATTATTCATTGAACTTAAAACTTTGAGGTAATATGGAAAATCAAAAACTAGTCTTAGTCGAAACCTTGTGTGTTCATTACGAAATCGAAACCTCTTTTTTTGAATCACTCGAGGAAATAGGATTGATTGTCTTGGTACGAGAAAATGAAGGAATCTATATTTCTGAAGAAAAAGTGACTGATTTTGAAAAAGTCCTACGATTACATGAAGAGTTGAATGTCAATCTGGAAGGAATTGATGTGATTTTTAATTTAGTTAAAAAAGTAGAAGAACTCCAAATAGAATTAGCTCTCGTAAAACAGCGGCTGGGTTATCTAAATAAAGAGATTTAAACAGTGATTCAATCGAGCGATCCCGAGGAATTATATTCAAGAATTTTCTCATCGTCCATACGTCATCTATCTCCGGCAAATAGGTTTGCGGAAAAATAAAAATCACCGTCAATGTGTTTTGGCGAACCCTAATTTTTCGGATTGAACTCTTTTCGGCCAAAACGCGGGAATTTAAATAAACCTTTCCCTACCGATATGGCGTCCCTACAGGACGCGCATTAATTTTTAATCGATTTGCATGGCAGAAAATACTCTTTGTGTTCTTTGAGTCACCTTTACAACCATTTGCGGTCAAAAAACAATCAAAAAACTCTTTGCGCCCTTGGTGCAACCTTAGTGACCTTTGTGGTTAAAAAATTTGATTATTCGCTACTTTGCCAGTAGGCAGAAGAGGCAAGAATATAATTGGCGCATAATTGATAATTGGGCGTTTCGGTCTCCCCTGCCTACCGGCAGGCAGGCGTCTTCGGTCTTCGGTCCCAATAAGCGAAGAAAATAAGGTTATTGGGATCATTGCGGATACCCATAAAATAAAAATCACCGTCAATTTGTTTTGGCGAACCCTAATTTTTCGGATTGACCTCTTTTCGGCCAAAACGCGGGGATTTAAATAAACCTTTTCCTACCGATATGGCGTCCCTAAAAGACGTTTGATGATCTTTAATCGATTTGCAGGGGAGAAAATACTCTTTGTGTTCTTTGAGTCACTTTTGCAACCATTTGCGGACAAAAAAACAATCAAAAACTCTATGCGCTCGTGGTGTAACCTTCGCGACCTGTGTGGTTGAAAAAAAATCAAAGTATTAATAACCCTTGCTCTCGAAGGATTTCCCAGACTTCGGACTCAAGCAATTCCTCAAACTCCCCCAAATCAGCCTCATACCACTCTCGGATAGTTTTGACTGTTTTTAAGCTTTGCTGATAAGAAACCTCCTGAAGTAATTTCAAAACCCAGTATGCAAACTCAGTTGGGAGCTCCATCACAAAATCCTCTTTTTTTCCAGAGAAAATCAAATCCGAAAAACCTTCATTTTCACCCTCCATAAGCTCAGGTTCCTCTCCTATCCAAATGATCCGCTTTTGATCCTTGTAGGATACGGGCTCTTCTTTTTTTAATTCCTTTAAAATATAGTCCTTGACCACAGTTGGATTCGGTACTTTGGTTTCAAACCATTCTTTAAGTGGTATTTCGAAACCCACTCCATGCATATAATTGAATAATGACTTTCGAAGTCCTTCGCCAAAAAGGTCATGATCGCCTCCGGTTGGGTCTTCGTGCTGAAGTTCATTGTTGGCAAAGCTTCCTTCCGCACTAACAGTTTTCACTGAAAAGGCATTTGGATTTATACCCACAGGACTGTGAACTGTCATCGCAAATCGGTGCCAAAAGCCAGATTGCAGCACACCGGTCTCAAATAATTGTCGCACCATTTCTAGGGAATCGATAGTCTCCTGAGCCGTCTGCGTTGGAAATCCATACATCAAATAGGCATGGACCATAATTCCTGATTGCGTAAAATGATTCGTAACCCGTGCCACCTGCCCGACGGTCACTCCTTTTTTGATCAATTCAAGCAGTCGATCCGAAGCTACTTCCAACCCACCGGATACAGCGATGCAACCCGAGGCCCGCAGCAGTCGACAAAGCTCAGCCGTAAAGCTACTTTCAAACCGAATATTCGTCCACCAAACTACCGTCAAGCCCCTTCGCAAAATCTCAATCGCCAAATCCCGCATCAATGCAGGCGGTGCTGCTTCATCGACAAAGTGAAATCCGTTTTGGCCTGTTTGGGCCATGATTTCTTCGATCCGATCACAGAGGATCTCCGCATTGATGGGCTCGTATCTACCGATGTAATCGAGCGAAATATCACAAAATGTACATTTCCCCCAGTAGCAACCGTGAGCTAGCGTGAGCTTATTCCATCTACCATCCGACCAAAGTCGGTGCATGGGGTTTGCGATTTCAATCACAGATAGGTAATCACGAAGTCTCAAATCAGAATAATCCGGCGTCCCAGTATCTCGCTGCGCAATGTCTTTAACCGCCGAATTATTGAGAAACTTTACTTCCGAATCTATCCGAACAAAAGTCCGCTTCAATTCATTAATTGGTCTTTTTCCTTCCAAATGCTCTAAAAGTAACCGAATTGGCGCTTCGCCATCGTCCAAAACAATATAATCCACATAATCAAAGACCCGCGGTTCTTTCAGAGATCGAAGTTCGGTATTTGGGTAACCTCCACCCATCCAGATTTTAATCTCAGGGTAATGCTTTTTCAGATATTGACCACATCGGAATGCACCGTAGAGGTTGCCTGGGAAAGGGACGGAAAAAGCCACAGAATTGGGTTGGAAGCATTTGATTTTCTCTTCCAATAAATTCAACATGATCTGATCAATCAATCCCAATGACTCCTGAAGTGCTTGCTCCATCTCATCGAAAGTGGTGGCAGACAAGCCCAATCGCTCTGCATAGCGGCTAAAACCGAAATTAGGATCCACCACCTCTTTGATCAAATCACCCAAATCTTCCAGATAAAGCGTGGAATAATAACGAGCTTTATCTCGAATACCCAATGTGCCAAAAGCCCATTCTAAATCCTCCAACTGCTCAAACCGGCTTGCCTCCGGCAAATAGTCACCTTCTGAAATGTGGTAGGCCAACGTGGGATTTTTATCCTGAAGAAAAGCTACTACAGGGTCAATCGTTTGGAGATACTTTTTACGAAGTCGATAGATTCTCGCCGAGTTTTCCGATAGTTCATCAAGCTGCTCCGCGACAATTTCAAAAACTTGTTGAAGCCCCTTTTTAGAGAAAAGCTCCAAAATCATCTCGATTCCCAGATCTACTTGGTTTGAGGCTACTCCTAGAGTATTCAGGTAGCCTTTCAGGTAGGCTGTCGCAGGATAAGGGGTGTTTAGCTGCGTAAGCGGCGGAGTGATGAAGAGGACTTTGTTTGTCAAAATGATGAATAAATAGTGATGTAAAGGTCGGAAAGAATCCCAAGAACCTATTCAAACATTAAAATAAAACAGATCAGCAGAACCGGTTGGAAGGCTGAAAGTTTTAATTTAATTAGATTTACAGACCAAAAAGTATTCACAATGAAAGAGAATAAATTCAATATAGCCGTCTTGATTGACGGAGATAATGCCCAAGCAAAACTAATCAAAGAGATTTTGGAGGAAGTATCCAAACACGGAAAAGCGACGATTCGAAGAATCTACGGCGATTGGACCACTCCCCACATGAACAGCTGGAAAGAAGTCATCAACCAATATTCCTTTAATCCCATTCAGAAATTCTCCTACACAACAGGCAAAAACTCTACTGATAGCTCATTGATCATCGATGCGATGGATATTTTGCATAGTGATAGTGTGGATGGGTTTTGCATCGTTTCCAGTGACTCCGATTATACCGGTTTAGCAAAGCGAATTCGTGAAGAAGGAATGTTTGTCATGGGAATCGGGAGAAGGTTGACTCCAAAAGCATTTGTGCAGTCTTGTGAGATTTTCACTTTTGCAGAAAATTTGATTTCTGTATCAAAAGAAGAAAAGCGATCCAAAACAACTGAAAAAACCAGTAAAACTGAATCGAAAAAGCCTAGCAAAAAATCAGAGGAAGTCAACAATGAAGAACTCTTCAAAGAATCCCCAAGCTTAGATCTGGGAGTGATTGACAAAGCTTTTGAAATAGCTTCTGACGAAGAGGAGGAAATCCACATTGCCAAAATCGGAGCTTCCCTTCGTAAAATCGATCCGAGTTTTGACCCAAGGTCTTATGGTTATCGCAATCTTACTGAGCTTTTCCGCAGCTTAGATAAATACACCGTGATTCGAAATGAAGTCAATGGATTGAACTATCCACTTGTTAAGCTGAAATAATCAGCTGTTATCCTCAGGAGGGTTTGAAGTTCAAAAAAGTCCAAGATGTAAAAAGGGTCTGATTTCTCAAACCCTAATAGGCGTAAAAGTGAGAGCAGTTGTCTATTTACTTTCTTTGATATAACCCCAACCCTGGTTTTGCTTCATGACGATCTCTAATATTCCGTCAGGAACAGATCCGACTCCGGGGATCAAATTAGAAGTCGTGAGTTTATATCTATCCAGAGTCATTTGGCAGACTTTAAAAGATACATTTTCCTTTTTAGCCAAGTCTTCCAGATCTTTCGAAACTGATGATTTATCTTTCAGTACCATATCTAAAGCACTACTATAAATAACCATTTCAAATTCTGAATCAGGATATTGATTTGACATCATAGAAATATGTCTCATTGCAGATTGATGAACACTTGGTTCACCACTCGTTACATCAAAAACAATTTTGACGGGTTGACTTTGCGAAATTGCAGCTATGGATAGTAACAATCCCAAAAGAAGTAATAATGTCTTTTTCATAATTCTATAATTTATCCACCTGCAAATACGTATGCACAGTCATGCTCTTGTGCTCTTCCCAAAGCCCAAACACCCGAAGGAACCACTTGAATTTCTGGATGCACACCACTCACCATATCTTTGTAGACATCCTGCATTTCCATTTTCATTTTTGCCGCAATAGCACCGCTATTAACTTGCAATGCTAAGTTACAGACACAGAACATAGCTCCTCGCTCATGAAGTGCCTTTATCCCCTGAATTTGAGGCATTGGGAAATCCCCGGGCTTTGGATCATAATAAGGGTTTCTCAATGAGGCCACACCAGTTGCCGAATCTTTCACACCAAATACTTCTCCCAACTTATACTTGGTCCAAAGTCGGTCTTCCAAGGCAAACGGAATAGCACTGTGTCTAAGTACTGTCATGGCAGTAATATCCGAATCTGGACTACCTGTTTGATTATTGGTCAAGTAGAAAGCCCAATTCCAAATAATTGGAAACCCATCATGAGGTGTGGAACCATCGTAAACAATACGATGAGAACCTTTGATTTTTTCAAACCATTCTTCGGCTTCATGCATAGGTCTATCACTTACTTTTAGTGGATTTCCAATTGCAGGATTTACCAAACCAGCAAGCCCGGCCACAGTTGATCCGAGCGCTACTTTTCCAATAAAATTTCTTCGAGAATTACTGTTTAGATCTTTCATTTAAAAATAATTTAGGTAAAAGGATTCTTGTGGTAGTAAAAAAGTGGCTAAGTGAATGTACTCTTTAAATCAATAAAAAAGTATTTATCTTATTGAAAATGAACTCCTTAAATAATTAATTGAGAAATTAAAAAGGTAACTGAAGAAATCACATTGCCATTATATTACACAGGATTGAAAGATGAGGCTGTGATTCGTCAGGAAAATTCACCCGCTAAAACGTACTCGATTAATCGCAACTATCAAGCATCAATTTCGGTGGAAATCCCTGCAAATGGATTGACGTGGCTGGTCGTCGAATAGGAAATTGAAGTAAAAACCTCAGTTATAACTTATTCACAATCGAAAACAGCGCTTGCAAGGATGGCTTTTCTAAGCAAAACACTTATCTTTTTCAAAATTCCAAATCTAAAAATCAGGGAGATTTGGTTTAAGCTGAATTCAATAACAAATCACACATGCAAACTAGTTTGAAATCAAGGTTAAGGAACTTAAACCCCCTATTGATTTTAGT
>JBBQDY010000123.1:0-8386 GCA_038320155.1 Cytophagales bacterium | reverse complement strand
AGCGCTTGACCATTCTTCCATTTCAGACATTCGTGGAGCGAGCCTATTGGCCTTGGATGGTTTTTGCTATACCGGGAATCGCTTATGGCTGGAAGAACAGAAATTCTGCCGCCTTTATTTTCGTACTAGTATTTGGATGTTTGCTTTTGGGATTCTGGTTTATGAGTTCCACTTTAGCGTTCTATAATCCAATCTACCTCAATCCTCGCCACCTAATCATACTAGTTCCCATTCTCTCGCATCTGATCGCCTCGGGCTGGGAAAAATGGCAGGATAGCAAAGCTTGGCAGACTCGAATCATTGGACTTTTCCTGCTTGGAGTAGTCATCGCATTGCTGATGCAAGATTGGAAAATGGCTGCTTTCAATGCACTCTTGACGGTCCCAATTCTCCTAAGAAATCAAAAATTAAGACTGATTGTCCTAGGGCTTCTTTTGCTTGTTCCTGCCATCTATTCGATTAAATATCAGACTAACTTGAAGCAATACGATGCTTTAATTGAAACCTTAAGTACAGAAACGCAAGTCACTGATGATAATACTCGTATATACACGCATAGCTTTATTGATTTTAGCAAAAAAGTGCTGATTCCAAACGATTCTCTAGCTCAGGAACTTCTGATTCCGCTATATCAATTTCCAAAGGTTAAGAGCGAATTCCCACAAAAACTGAAAGTCCTGATTTACGATTATTATCAGCATGCATATCCTGAGGAACAAGTCGATGTGGATGCTATTTCGGAATGGCTGGAAGGAAAATATAGGCTGACTTCTGAGAGAAAAGTTGGGAATGTGTCGCTGTATGAGTATGAGAGGCAAAGTGACAGTGGGCAGTTGACAGAAAGCAGTTGGCAGTAAACAGGTATCAGTTGAGTTAAGTGGAAAGTCAGCGAATTGGAAATGAATCAAACTGCCTACTGCCTACTGCCTACTGCCAGCTGCCTACTGCCTACTGCAAACTGATTCCTGCCAACTGAAAAACTGTCATTTCTTCTTCTTCTGCCCAGTTGCAAAAATTCGATTCACATTGAATCCCAATCGAAATTCATCACCTATAGTCCCATTCCCTCCAGCCAAAAGATACTGCTCATTGAGCGCCTGAGAAGTCACAAAATACATTTGAAACACATGCCCTCCAGCTTCGATATCCCAACCGATTCCAAAGTTATTTCGCAGATCAGTGTTTAAGTTTGGAATATATTGAAGAGAAAGTGAAGAGCGATCGGTAACCTTGATTTTGCCGCTAAATCCAAGTGCTAGATAAAACTTCTCAGTACCTTCAATCTGATAAATAGGTCTCGGATCCGTGAAATAGGCCATCATCGGTGTGAGCTGAAAACTGATTTTAGGAGAAAATTTCCGAGCCAACATCACCTGTCCAAAATAACTTGTCCGCTCTCCAAAAGTAGGTGCTGGCTCAGGCAAAAAGCTGTAATTAGAGGTATTCACTCCTGCTCCACCAGCCAAACTCAAAGAAAAAGGCTTGCTTCCATTCTGTGTTTGTTTGAAGATGTGGTAGCGTCCGAATAGATTATAAACTTTATCGCGACTGCTTCTGGAAGCTGCAACCGATAATTTTTCATTCAAGGCAAACTCAAAACTAAACTGGATATTCGCTCCATTGTCCAAGCCATAAAGATTTTGGATTCCTCCATCCAAAGTGCCGAAGGTATGCATGATCGCAAAGTGCATGGTTTTCTTATCCAGAGGCTCCACTGTCAAAAGATTAATATGCCTCGGAGCATGGAAAATCAATTCCACTGGTTGGTTTGCATTTACCAACTTTCTTTCCAATTGAGCTGAAAGTGAAATTGGAAGGATCCCAAAAAAAGCCAAGAGTACCAGTTTATTCATTATTTTTTGGGTTTTAAAGTTGCTTTGATAGTAACTGTTTGATTCTCTGCCAACTCATAGAACACGAGTTTTGGAATGGGAATCTTATAGTCCGAAAGCAGCACTTCAAAGCCTGCTTCTAATTCTACTTCACCTTTAGCATTCTTACTCAATGTTCCTTTTACCTGAATTTGCCGCTCTACCCCATGGATTTTAAATTTCCCGATAGCGGTTACCGGTGTTTTTGAACCGACTACAAGACCTGGAATAGCGTTAAACTTTCCTGTGAATTCTGCAAATGGATATGTCTCAGTCTCTAGATAGTTATCTCTCATATGTCTATCGCGGAGCCCAATACCGGTGTCCAGTGTATTTAGATCCACATAAAAATCCAGTACGTTCTTCGAAAGATCCACCAAGCCATTCAGCTTATCTGATACACCGTTAAACTCGTTCAGCGGAGCTTTTGAGAGAAAATTAACATTACCTGACTCAGTGAGGAAAGACTGTGCAGTGCTGACATTGGTGATGAAAAAGAAGAAAAGGACGAACCGTTTCATTACTTCGTCACCGTCAAAACGGTCCCATTCAATCCAGTAGTGAAAGATCGAAGCGGTTGATTGGCTGGGCCTTGCAAGACATTTCCAGAAGTGTCAAACTCCGAACCATGGCAAGTACAGGTAAACTTACTGTTTGAAAAGGTCCAGTTCCGATCACAGGCCGAGTGCGTACAAACTGAAGTCATAGCACGATAAGAACCACCCACATTCACCACCAAAGTTTGTGCATCGATGACTAATAGCCAACCTCCCGTCGCTGCAAGTGCCGCTTGTGAAGTCAGATCAATCCGGATTGTATTTCCTGAAACCGTTACACCATTTGAACCTGTTGGTGGTGGCGTTGTAGGTTGATTAGGTTCTTCAGATTCGGAACATGCTGTAAAAAATGAAAGTCCAAATGTGGTCATCACTGCTGTCATTCCTGCACGCTCGATAAATTCTCTCCTAGAGTTTGTAAGTTTTCCTGTTTTAGATTTAATCTGTTCCATGAGTCTAATTTGTAGTTAAATACGAGTATTGAACTTAGTTTGGATTCAGATGTTTCTTGAATTGAAAAAGTTTTGGAAATAAATAAGGGACTATCGCGAGGCGGACAAATTCGGGGATGATCCTTTTAATTATCAACAGTTAACAGTCGTTGAACCGAGAATTGAATGACCGCCCACTGCAAATTGCCTACTGATCCAGATAATATCGGGACAGCCAAATCCCCCTCGATCCTTTTATCAGCTATTCTTTTACATATAAAAATTTGATTCCATGAAGGAGTTTGATTCGATTCCAACAAGCAGAAAATCTATTCTGATCTATTGATCTCTGCAAACTGCCTACTGAGAACTGCTAAAATCACTTTAAAAATGCTTTTTCGCTAAAATCTCATTCAACACAATTGCATCACGCAACGACTTTGGGTTTTTGAGTAGCTGAGCGTAAGGGTTATTTTTGGTAGACTTCACACTGCTTCGTTCTAGTTCCAAGGTCGGGATCTCAGCTAAAGGGCCGGCATCACTAGCTCTTGCAAGTACTTTATTCTCAAAAGCACCCTCGTAATAAGAAATCTCATCATCATCTTTCCTAACTGGCTCTTTCCAAGCTTTTCGCTGATCATAAACACTCGCGGGCTTTTCATAGGTGCTTACAGGCTTTCCGTAGGTGCTTATAGGCTTCCCATAAGTACTCGCCCGCTTTTCATAGGAAGAGACTGGCTTTTGGTAACTGGATTCTCGGGGAGCGTAAGATGATTCAGGTTTATGATAGCTGCTGTCTGACTTGGGCTTCTCGTAAGTAGATTCAAAATTTCGTGAAAGTGTTGGCTCCGAGCTGGTTTTCGGCAGTTCAGGGGCAGATTTTTGACTTTGTGCCCCACGGATTTCTTTGAGCATTTCATCAAAAGAGGTTGGCTGCTGTTCGGCTTTCGGCACATCCAAAGACCCTTTTCCCTCTTCCGTTTGCTTCTTATTTCGCACAGCCTGATAAATAAAATAGGCCAGCACGGCAACGATGTAAACAATATTTCCCAAATCCATAGGCTCAAGATAAAAGTTTCTCGCCATTAATGAAGAATTTGAGTGCCATTTTCAATTCAATTCTCAATTGGCAGAAGCCAGTTCCCAGTTTTCAGTAAGCGGCAATCAGTTGTTAATGCCTAAACAACGTTGACCGTTTTACCTTACCGTTTAAAATTTATTGATCATTTTCCAGAGTGATATTTAAGCTGGAGGATTACGAATCTTTTCTCTTCTCAATTCCAAATCACGTACTTTTCTCTTTCTGAAATTCTCACTTAACCTGCGATTTCTTCGCTCTGATTTACTCATTGTAAATTGATCTCGTCTTGCCATTTTTGATTAAATTTCTCCGGCAAATGCGGTCAACATATTTCAGGCAAAGACATCATAAACTACACAAATGAACTCAGAGCTAAACGCTGGGTTTATTTTTTATTCAAGTTAATACTCATGAACAAAAACATCAAAATTTTAAAAACTGAAGTACTTTCCGATAATTGGTACACGCTCCGCAAAATTACTTTTGAATACAAAAAGAAAAACGGTGAGGTCATCACACAATCCCGAGAAGCTTACGATCGTGGCAATGGAGCAACCATTCTTCTTTATAATCAAGAAAAAAAATCCGTTATTCTAACCCGTCAGTTTCGCCTTCCCACCTACACCAACGGCAATGAATCTGGGATGATGATCGAAACATGTGCTGGGCTATTGGACCAGGAAAATGCTGAAGATTGTATTCGAAGGGAAACAGAGGAAGAAACAGGTTACTTTTTAAAAGATGTAAAAAAGGTATTTGAAGCATACATGTCTCCTGGTTCGGTCACAGAAATACTCTACTTCTTTATTGCCGCCTATTCCAAAGACATGAAAGTCAGCGAGGGAGGTGGAGTAGATCATGAGGAGGAAAATATCGAAGTACTTGAAATACCTTTCGATCAAGCTCTTGAAATGGTTAGCAATGGTGAGATCAAAGATGCCAAAACCATTATGCTAATTCAGTATTTGAGATTGCATGGGATTCTTTGAAGTCAAGGGAACATTGACTTTTTGAGATTCATTTAAATTTATTTGTGTATCCTCTTGGGTCCACGTTCCGGTCAAAACGTAATCTTGATTTGGAATTGGATCGAATTCCCTCCGCCGCGGCGGAGGGCAAGAGCCTGTCCCGAATATCGGGAGGGATTTTAGGAAGCAAATCAATTTTAATTTTGGCTACCTGCGAGTAAGCGGATACACAATTAATTTCTACTGCTAAAATCTTATTCTACACGATGGAAACGATCAAAATAAAAGTCAGTAAAAAAGATCCTTGATAGATTTTAGCTCTCCTTCAACAATTTGACAAAGAAGATCTTCAAGTGGTTGACTCTGAAATCGATTTTGGGTTTTCCGAACCAGAATAATTCACGCTTGCATAATCGCCGATTCTTTAGGTTCTTATCTTGGTTTGGACGTGAAATGGATCGATCATTCTAAAGTATAGTCAAGCTTCTCTTCGCATTTTTATATTTTATTTATAAATTCTTTCTAATCTATTTAAAACATACTCATGAAGAATTCATTTTTTCTAGCCCTAGCTTTTCTTTCCTTATTTCTCTCTTCTTGCTCAAATCCTGATCGATATGACCTCATCGTCCGCAATGCAAGAATCATCGATGGTTCGGGCGAGGCATCCTATTTAGGTGATTTGGGGGTGCGAGCCGATACCATTGCTGCTATCGGAGATCTAAGCGAAGCAAGTGGCGAAACCGAAATTGATGCGGAAGGCAAAGTAATCTCTCCGGGCTTTATCAATATGCTGAGTTGGGCTGTGGAAAGTCTGATCGAAGATGGAAAATCAGAAGGAGACATTCGACAGGGAGTGACTTTGGAAGTATTTGGAGAAGGGGAATCGTATGGCCCGCTTACCGAAGCAAGTAAACAAGCTTTGATAGCAGCCCAAGGTGACATCAAGTATGAGATTACTTGGGAAAGCCTAGCTGAATACCTTGATTTCTTAGAGAAGAAAGGAATTTCAACCAATGTTGCCTCTTTTATCGGAGCCACTACACTCCGAATCAATACCGTTGGTTTCGAGGATCGGGCAGCCACAAATGCTGAATTGGAAGCGATGAAAATTATGGTAGAAAAAGGAATGAAAGAGGGAGCTTTAGGCATCGGCTCATCTTTGATCTATGCTCCAGCCTTTTATTCTAGCACCGAGGAACTGATTGAAATCTGCAAGGTAGCCGCTAAGTATGACGGCATGTACATTTCCCATATGAGAAGTGAAGGAAATCGCTTGTTAGAAAGCTTAGATGAATTGATTCGAATTGCAGCGGAAGCAGATATCAGAGCTGAGGTTTACCATCTGAAAATGAGTGGTCAGAAGAATTGGTCAAAGTATGATCAGGTGGTGCAAAAGATAGATTCGGCCCGAGCTGCCGGACTCCATATCACCACGGACATGTATAATTACGTGGCCGGAGCGACAGGTTTGGATGCAGCGATGCCTCCTTGGGTGCAAGAAGGAGGTTTTGAAGCCTGGAGCAAAAGACTCCAAGACCCTGCAATCAGAAAGCGTGTTGCAGCTGAGATGAAAGATCCCAATGTGGCTTGGGAAAGCTTGATGCAGGCCGCTGGGACGGCTGACAACATACTTTTGGTGGGGTTTGCAAACGATAGCTTAAAATATTTGACTGGAAAAACACTCTCGGAAGTGGCTGCTTTACGCGGTAAAAGTCTTGAAGAAACCGCAATGGATCTGGTAGTCCAAGATGGAAGTCGTGTAGGGACTGTTTACTTTTTGATGACTGAAGAAAATGTCAAGAAGCAAATTGCCCTCCCCTACATGAGCTTTGGATCTGATGGAGCATCCATGGCGACATCTGGAGTTTTCTTGAAGAGCAGCACTCATCCCAGATCTTACGGCAACTTTTCCAGACTTTTGGCTAAATATGTCCGAGATGAAAAAGTCATATCTTTGGAAGAAGCCGTCTACAAACTGTCAGGACTTCCTGCCAGCAATTTGAAAATCAAAAAAAGAGGCTTACTCAAGCTTGGCTACTTTGCCGACTTGGTCATATTTGATCCTGAGAAAGTTCAGGATCATGCCACTTTCGAAAAACCCCACGCCTACTCAACTGGGATTTCACATGTATTTGTGAATGGAACTCAAGTTCTGAAAGATGGTGAGCACACGGGCGCTTTTCCCGGAAGAGCAGTTAAAGGCCCAGGATATACTGGGAATTAATTTCAATTTAAACCTATTAGTAAAACATGATTATTGACGTACACACGCATATTAACAATTACCATGAAGACCGAGTGGTTTCACTGGAGGCTTGCTTGGATGAGCTTGGCAAAGCCATGGAAGAAAACAAAGTGGATTACTCACTGGTCTTGACTTCCTACAAAGTAAATGAGCATCGGCCAAGTACCACGCAAGTCGTAGAAGCTATCCGAGATCGAGATAATCTTGGTGTCGTGGCAGGAATTTCTTACCTCCATTACAACCATCGAGATTTAAGAGAAATTGCGGATTACTTGGAAGCTGGCCTGATCAAGGGACTAAAGTTTTACCCTGGCTATGAGCCTTTCTATCCAAATGACACCCGAATGAAAGTAGTCTACGATATGGCCATCGAGTATGATGTGCCGGTCATGTTTCATTCTGGTGACACCTACTCACCTACTGGTCGGGTTAAATATTCACATCCACTTCACATAGATGATTTGGCAGTGGACTTTCCCGAATTGAAAATCGTGATCTGCCATGTCGGTAATCCTTGGATTAAGGACTGTATGGAAGTCACTTACAAAAACCAAAATGTCCACGCGGACTTCTCGGGGCTAGTACTAGGTAATTTTTCAGAGAAGTTTGAGAAATTTATGAAAACTGAATTGGAGCAAATGATTACCTATGCAGGAAATCCAAAGTACCTTCTTTATGGCACGGATTGGCCGATTTCTTCGATGAGTTCCTATTTGAACTTCATGAAAAACCTAGATCTGCCTGACGATAAAAAGGAAATGATCCTATGGCAAAATGCAGCGGAGCTTTTCAAAATCGATGTATCAAAGCTTCAAGCCAAGTCTTAATCTTTCACATCAATCTGAAAGGTTTTCACAAAGCCCAAACCATCTTGTGTAATTCCTTCAATCACTAGATTGAGTTTTTCCACTTCTCGTGCCACAATCGTTTTGATCGAATAAGTGGGATGGGCAGTAGTGACTTCACCTTTTGGATCCCAATAGATCGTTGGTCGGACAAGTACAGGAGCATCTTCGGCAACGGTATTTTCAAATTCAGAAACCTTGGAATACCCACGAATCTGAAAAGTCTGGAATCCTGTAGTATCAAAATTAGTCAAAGTAGTTGTCCCAAATCGATCCCCTCGCTTAGTCTCAAACATGATTACGCCAGCAAAACCAGCCATCCCAAAAACTGGTGCATTCAAAGTATAGATGGATAATGAGGTGACCTCATCAGTGATGTATCGCT
>JBBQDY010000122.1:0-8450 GCA_038320155.1 Cytophagales bacterium | reverse complement strand
CTGGCTTTTTTGCGTTTAACACTCTTTTTTCGTGGCTTGCTAAAGGAGTTACGCCGTGAGAGAGTAGCTCAGCATAGCAATCAGTAGCCTCCTCATTCATTCTAAAGCTCTTGGTTTATTCCCCAAGGCGTTTACTTTTTATATTCATCCCACTATTCCCTATCAAGCAGCCCACGATGGGAATCGGGAGCCGCCTCATTTACTCTAAAGCCATTTGGTTCACTCTAAAGGGCGTTTACTTTTTATATTCATCCCAACTACTCCCTAGCGAGCAGTCCATGTTGGGAATCGGGAGCGGCTCATTAATTCTAAAGCCAGCTTTTTGCAGCTGGTTTTTGCATTTAGTTCAAAACTGAATAATCACTCTCCATTCCCAAATAAGAAGTGCAAATCAGCGATCAAGAACAAACTCATTTATTTTACTGCCTACCCTCAATTCTGACTATTTCCATTTAGCTTAAGTCAGAATAGCAGTCAAATCTTTAACTCATTTGTCAATTCAGGTAAGGGAAAAGTCCAATTCTAAAGATTTGAAACAGAATCCTACTATATACCACCAGAAAAAATCTGCCCTCAGAAAAAAATGCTTTTAGACCAGACTTTAATATTTTGGATTACCATTTTTCATTTTTAGAATATTATTGCAGCTTTGCATCAAACCGAAATAAATGTCATTTCTATTTAAAGGCCTTCGTTTACTAGATTCAAAAGGGATTTCCAGTCCCAAAGATTTTTTCTTTAATAAAGGGACTTTAACTCAAGAATTTGATTCTGCTCAAGCTTCCAAAGCTAAAATCGTAGATGCTTCAGGATGGATGCTAAGTGAAGGATGGGTTGACTTGAAATGTGGGTTGGGAGAGCCGGGGTTTGAATACAAGGAAACGATAGCAAGCTTGGCTGACTCTTTACTTTCAAGTGGTTTTGCTGCAGCTGTGATTCAGCCTAACACTCATCCAACTGTCCAATCAAAAGGGGACGTGGAGTTTATCTTAAATCGAGCAAAAAATTTTACGCCAGAGTTTATAATCCAAGGCGCAGTGACGATCAATACTGCTGGAGAGGATTTGACAGAGATGCTGGATATGCATATGCAATCTGGCGTCAAGATTTTTGGAGAGGGAGTTAAACCCTTATCCAATGGTGATCGATTTATGAAAGTGAATCAGTACCTGCAAAAGTTTGGTGGGGTGTTGTTTGATCATTCTTATGATCCTTTGCTGTCGTTATTCGGCCAAATGCATGAAGGAGAAAACTCAACAAAGCTTGGAATGAAAGGAATTCCGAGTTTGGCAGAATTCGCAGCGATCCAACGAAATATTGAAATCGTCAGATATACGGGAGGTAAAGTTCATTTTCAAGTTGTGAGTACGAAAGAAAGTGTTGCTTTGATCAGAGCGGCTAAAGCTGAGGGGTTACAGGTGACTGCAGACCTTTCCATTTACCAATTAATTTTCAATGACGGTGATTTGATGGATTTTGATCCTAATTTAAAGGTGAAACCACCATTCAGAGGAGATTCAGATCGTCTAGCTTTAATTGAAGGATTGAAAGATGGGACAATCGATGCTTTAGTTTCCAATCATCAGCCTGAGGACTTTGACTCTAAATTTATGGAGTTCGATCTAGCAAATTTCGGTATGTCAGGACTCCAGACTTTTCTTCCTGCCTTGGTTGTTCTCGAGCGTGAATTAGGATGGGAATTATTGATCCAGAAAATAACATCAGGACCTAAATCAATCATCCCTCAAGAGTTACCTATTTCTTGGACGATCTTTGATCCTCAGCAAATCTGGAAATACGATCACGAATCAAATAAGTCGCTTTCCTCAAATAATCCTTGGTTCGGAAGAGAATTGAGTGGTCAGGTGAAGTTTGTGGTTCAAAAGGGGCAATTAATCCAAGTTAATGCTTAATAATTTTCGATCAGCGTATCAGTTTGGATTACTCGGCGGATTGCTCAGCTGTGTAGCATTCTTGGTTCTTTCTTTTTTCTATTCAGATCCTTCGAATCTTACCTTGCTTTTTGGATATGTAATCTGTCCAATAGCAATTTTCCTATCGATCAAATTCTTCAAAGAAGATCAGAATTCAGGTTACCTTTCTTTTGCAGAAGGAATGACGGTGGGTTTTGTGACGTATATGCTAATTGCAGTAATCTCCACCCTTGGAATTTGGCTTTTTTTGGCATTCTCACCAGAAACTTTTGAATTAATTTCAATAGCTAAATTCGAAGTTCTAGAAAAAGGAAAAGAGACCATAGTTGCTCAGGTGGGTCAAAACTCATATGATGCAACCTATGAAAGCCTAAAAGAAATGTCCAAATTAGACATCGCCATCAATGATGGAATTTGGAAAATCATCCCTGGTTTGTTTTTTACCATTATTATTTCAATTATTTTCAGAAAAAACCCCTAACTAAATACACTATGGAAGAGCAACAATCTCCTTTTCAAGCAGCCGTTAAGCCAGGCATTACCATGGGCTTGGTCTCATTAGCAGTAACTTTTATTGCCTATTTCATCGACTCGACTTTACTAGCCTCAGGCTGGTTTGCGTTGGTAGCTCTGGTGATTTTCTTTGGTTTGATTATTTATTTTGGAAGAGCTTATCGCGCCGAACTAGGAGGATATATGACTTTTGGTACTGCTTTTAACTTCAGTTTTATTGCAATTCTTATTTCCGGTATAATTGGATTAATTGGACAAATGTTGCTATTCCATGTAGTTGACCCCGAATTACCTGGAGTATTGGCGGACGCCTCTTTCAATACGACTATAGAGATGATGGAAAAATTTGGGGCCTCTGCTGATTCAATGCCTCCTGATGCGTTGGAAAAAATGAAGCAGGATACCTTGAATAACTTTACTGTTATTGGCCAGCTTAAAGCATTTGGGATTGGAATCATATTTTACGCCATAATTGCACTAATTTTGGGGGCTATCCTTAAGAAAAAGGATAAGTCACTCGAATTTTAAACTATGTCTCAGATTTCCGTCGTCATTCCTGTTTTCAACGAAAAGGAGTCACTACCAGAATTAACCAATTGGATTAGCCGGGTCATGCATGACCACGGCTTTTCTTATGAGGTTATATTAGTAAATGACGGTAGTTCGGATAGTTCTTGGGAGGTCATTCAATCATTGGCAGAAGAGTCTACTGCGATTAAAGGGATCAACTTTACAAGAAACTATGGAAAATCAGCCGCTTTAGATGCTGGTTTCAATAAGGCTTCCGGTGAAGTGGTGATTACGATGGATGCTGACCTTCAGGATAGCCCAGAGGAGATCCCTGGTCTTTATCGAATGATTACGGAAGATGGTTTTGATGTGGTTTCAGGATGGAAAAAGGAGCGTCATGATCCAATTTCAAAAACCATTCCTTCTCGATTTTTTAATGGAGTCACTCGATGGATCTCGGGGATCGACCTTCATGATTTCAACTGTGGGTTGAAAGCCTATCGCCTTAAAGTTGTAAAGAACATTCAGATTTACGGGGAGATGCATCGATATATTCCACTGCTGGCGAAATGGAATGGTTTTGGGAAAATCGGAGAGAAAGTAGTTCAACATCAAAGCCGAAAATATGGCGTTTCAAAATTTGGGATTGAGCGGTTTTTAAACGGTTTCCTTGACTTGATTTCTGTTTCTTTCGTGCATCGATACAAGAAAAAGCCAATGCACTTCTTCGGCTTATTGGGTTCTTTATCCTTTCTCACTGGATTTCTCATTACATGCTGGCTCATATTTCAAAAAATATATGGGCTGAGCAAAGGCCTCAAAGTAAGAGAAATTGTAGACCAACCTTTATTCTTTTTGGCTTTAGTGGCGCTCATTATTGGGGTTCAGTTATTCGTGACCGGCTTCATCGCTGAATTAATGACCTCTAACCAATCCAAAGAAGCTGAGTACAAAATTGGGGAGGAAGTAAATTTCGATTTTTGATGTTTTTCTCGGTAATCATACCGGTGTACAATCGTCCACAGGAATTGGATGAGTTACTTTCTAGTCTTGCTAAGCAATCTTTTCAAGATTTTGAGGTGCTTGTTATCGAAGATGGTTCTTTCATTTCTTCAGAATTTGTAATTCAGAGCTATCAAGATCTGATTTCAATCCGATATTTCTCCCAAGCCAACCTAGGTCAGGGCTTTGCGCGGAATGCAGGAATGAATCAAGCCAAAGGAGACTTCTTTGTCATTCTGGATTCTGATGTGATTTTGCCTGATCGCTATTTGGCTTTAGTAGCAGATGCAGTGATCAAGCGAAAATTAGATGCGTTTGGAGGTCCTGATGCAGCCTCTAATGATTTTTCGATTCTTCAGAAGGCCATGGACTTTGCGATGACTTCCTTTTGGACTACGGGTGGAATAAGAGGAAAGCTCAAAGATCCCTCGAAATATCAAGCGAGGGGATTTAATATGGGAGTTAGTAAAGCTGTTTTTGAGAGAACTCTAGGCTTTCTAGATCCTAACCGAGGAGAGGACATCGAATGGAGTATTCGGATCAAAAAAGCGGGGTATAAGCTTGAATTGGTCGAAGAAGCCTTCGTCTATCATAAGCGGAAAAACACCTTATTTTCATTTGCCAAACAAGCCTTTTCTTTTGGTCGGAATCGGGTGAATGTTTCACGGTTTCATCCGGAAGCAATAAAGTTGGTTCACCTACTTCCAACTGGATTTACCCTGTTCTTGGTTCTTATGCTGCCAATAGCCTTAATTTCCCCAAGTATATTCAACCTACAGTTGATCGTATTAGGCGTTTGGTTGGGTCTAATTTTATTTACTGCGCTTAGCCAATGCCGATCCGTTTCTGTGGCTTTGCTGAGTCTATGGACTTCATTAATTCAATTGACTTGCTATGGGACTGGATTGCTCGTGGAGTGTGCTGTGAAATTGATTAAAGGCTAATTCCTTTTTTGCAAATAAAAAGGACTTCATCTGGCGCCAATGCGAATCGCTTCACCTTTTCTTTAGGAATTTCCTTAACAAACTGATTTTCTTCAATAATCAAACCTGATTTTCTGAGTCGCTGGGCATAATCCAAACCGAATTTCCGGACGTGATCACGCTGCCCGAAGAGTCGTTCTCGCGCTGCTGGTTCAGTGATGCTGTTGTCTTCCAAAGTCTTTTCTAGCTTATAGACTGGAGACTGGAGGATCCCCCATCCATTTGGCTTGAGCACGCGGTTAAATTCAGCGCATGCTTTCAAGTCATCCTCGACATGCTCCAGCACGTGATTGCAAAAGACCAC
The DNA here is from genome assembly GCA_038320155.1 of Cytophagales bacterium. Classification (GTDB taxonomy): domain Bacteria; phylum Bacteroidota; class Bacteroidia; order Cytophagales; family Cyclobacteriaceae; genus Algoriphagus. The sequence continues at coordinate 3,204 of JBBQDY010000122.1, read as the reverse complement.
ATCGAATGTGTTTTCGGGAAAAGGAATTTTATGGACATCCATTTTTACTTTGGCCAAAGGAGACTCGATGTCACCGGTGATGTATTCCAAATTTGGCAAGGCTTCAAAGCGGTCTATGAAGCAATGTTCCGGAGCAATATGTAGGACTTTGAGCTTTTCTGTGAAAAAACCAGTCTGCTCTTGAAGGTATAACCACATCAATCTATGCCTTTCCAAAGCAAGACAGTTGGGACAAAGCGCATTTGGACGAGCTATCCTTCCATAAGGTAAAAATTTACTGAATTGGCTTTGGCAGACAGGGCATTGTACGTTATTCCCTTTGTTGAGCTGTGCAAAAACCTTCATGACAATAGGGCTTATTCGCTGTAAAAGGGGACGCGGAATAAACCGGATCACAAAACTTATAATTGTTTTCATGGAGAATAATAGAAAGTCGCAAGTTAAGAATTGAGGCTCAAGAGCCGTGATTTTTTGTTGCCTTTTCCTTTTTTGCATTTTTTAGGAAAAAGAGCTCATGTTTTTAATTGTTTAAGCGAAATCAATCTCTATTTTAGTTTGAAATTCAAAAACTAGCCAAAAACACCTATGAATTCTAGGCCTTCTATTTTACATCTTTTAATCAGTTTACTTTTTGCCATGTTCGCTTCAGTTGCCCAAAGCCAAGATATCGAGCGATTTACCTTAGAAGAAATGGTGAAGCGGGCAAAAGATCGGTCTCCTTCGGCTTTGCGGGCCCTGACTCGAAAGGAAAATAGCTTTTGGCAGTACAGACTATTTAAATCCAATTACAATCCTCAATTGCGTTTAAACGGCACAATTCCCAGTTACTCGCAAGCTTTCAACAGCATCACTCAGCCGGATGGCTCGATTGAGTTTTTGCAGGTACGGCAGAACTTTATGGACCTAGAGCTTGGACTGCAGCAAGTAATTACTCCGACAGGCGGAATTGTTTCGGTCAACTCTTCCACCAATCGATTTGACAATTTCTTAGCCGGCCCCGGTGAGCCACAAACCAGATTTTCAGGAGTTCCAGTTAATGTCCGATTGCAACAACCGATTTTCGCCTACAATCCTTACAAATGGGATAAGAAAATTCAGCCTTTGGTTTTCGAAGAAAGTAAAAGAGAGTTTGTACAGGAAATGGAAGAAGTTTCATTTTTCACTACACAGTTGTTTTTCGATTTTCTGATCGCCCAAGTCAATTTTGATATTGCGACCATCAATTTGAAAAATACTGAAGGAATATTCTCGATAGAAAATAAACGCTATGAGATCGGGACAACTACCGAAGATCGATTACTTCAGATCGAACTTCAGGCACTTCAGGCCAAGCAGGATCTTGCTCAAGCGAAACTGGATCTCGAAGGCTCATCATTTGCTGTCAATTCCTTTATTGGACTTAATCAATCTTCAAGAGTAGAGTTGCTTGCCCCATTGACTATTCCAGATTTCGAGGTCGATGTGGAACGCGCAATAGAATTGGCGTTTGCCAATCGATCAGAGGCTTTGGCTTTTGACCGTAGAAAATTAGAAGCAGAAGCATTGGTGGCCCAAGCTAAAGGACAGCGTGTAGGAGCCCAGCTAAATGCGAGTTATGGTTACAACAATGCCGCTTTCAATTTTTCATCCCTTTACAATCAACCAAACACCCAAGCATTGGTGAATTTAGGGTTTTCTGTACCCATTTTAGATTGGGGAAGAAATAAAGCCCGAATGTCTCAAGCTCAGGCAAATCAGCGATTAGTCGAGTATACCGTCGACCAGGATATAGTTAATTTCGAGCAGCAGATTTTCACGAAAGTAAAAAACTTCATCATGATGAAGGAGAGACTTGAGGTGACCAAGCTGTCAGATCAGGTAGCCCAGCGGCGTTATGAGATTGCTTTGAAGCGGTATCAGACAGGTAATGTGACAATAACGGACTTGAATATCGCACAAAACGAAAAAGACTCTAATAAAAGAGCCTTTTTCAATTCGTTGAAGGATTATTGGATGGCTTACTACGAGCTTAGAGCACTTACCCTTTATGATTTTGAGAATCAGAAATTGCTCTATGTGGCCGAGGCTGAAATTAACTAATCGATTTCACGGGATTCTGTCAGGAATTCTTTTAGTTTTTCGATGTCTTTGTCCAATTTCTCAATTTTCTTGGTTTCCTTTTCCAGCGATTTGGTCATCTTCTCCACATCGTTGGGGCTCAGATTGCCACTGGAATTTTTGCTTTGAAATTTTTGTAAATTCTTAGAATATTTTTCCTTTAATTTTTCAATTTTCTCTTGATTCTTCTCCAGTTTATCTTTTGCTTTTTCAATTTTAGCGAGTTGCTTGAGTTCCTTTTTGCTTAGAGTCGAATTTTCAATGATCACTTCTTGTGCATAAGTAGAAGCAGGAGCGATTAAGAATAGTCCTCCCAATAAGATTAGACTAACAATAATTTTTTTCATAGTTGGTGAATTTTGTTTGAATGGAATTTCAACATTTATCAATTAATATCAAATACTTATTCCGGGTTTTGGTCACCTGGATCTTCGTCTTTAGTGGACTTGTGAAGTCTACCAGATTTCAATAAGGCTTCCCTGATTACCCACTCCAATTGCCCATTGGTGCTCCGAAATTCATCGGCAGCCCATTTTTCCACTGCCTTTATCATCTTTTCATCCAGCCGTAGCGCAAAGGCTTTTTTAGATGCCATATTATTCCTCCTTCCAATTTGTTAGGAATTCCTCAAGCTCTTTGGCTTTCATAGTTCCTATCATGATTTTCTTTTTCTCTCCTACATCAAATAACAATCCCTGATCACCTATAATGCTATACGCTTTGGTTGTTTTATTTCCCTTAAGACCCCATCCACCATAGTCTGTGATCGGACTATAATTGATTACAGTGATAGTTTTAATCGATGTCTTTGGGAATTTTCTCCATGATCTAATGAATGGGAAGTATTTAATAGAAACACCATTTTGATCGATTCGTGTTTCCAACCTCAAATTGAAAATAAAAACAAAAATCAAAGCCAGGGTGCCACCCACTACAGTTAAGGCGATTCCCATTTCTGCTTTATCATCTGCATGGAAATAGAAGGTTAGTAGTAAGATAATGGTGGGTAATTCGACCAGTAAAATAAAATATATGATCCAAGTCCCTCGGTAAGATTGAACTTCCTTAAATACTTGATCTGCCATATTATTGGTGTAAAGTTCCTAC
>JBBQDY010000121.1:0-8552 GCA_038320155.1 Cytophagales bacterium | reverse complement strand
AATGGGCAGTATTTTATCTATACAAACGACCGTCCCGGGGGTAATCCGGAGATCGAGAGTGAATACATATTAACTACTTTTCGATTCAAAAGTATTCAAACTTCTGATCCTGTCTTTCTGATAGGTTCGCTCACCCAGTGGGGTAAATCTCCAGAAGCTAAACTAGTTTGGGATCCAAAACTGAAATTATACCAAACCACACTGCTGCTCAAGCAGGGATGGTATGATTATCAATTTGCGTTGAGTGGTGAAAGCGGATTTGTTACGGAAAGTTTTGAAGGCAGTTACTTCGAGACCGAAAATGAATACGAGGTTCTAGTTTACTTTAGAAATCTTGGCTCTCGCTACGACCAATTGGTGGGCTACACCAATCTTAATCCTAATAAAAGAAGGCTATAAAAAAATAAGCCTGCTAAATTTTGAAATTAGCAGGCTTTTAACTTTAGTCATTCGGTTGTTTATCTTCATCCACTTCACCTTCAGATGCTGGAGCGACATTCTGTCGAGTTCGCTCGGAAGGCTTGTAAGGGACAAATCCTTCTCGCTTGAACTTATAAGTTTCAGTCCTTATACCAGTTCCGTGGTTTGCAAGATCAAGCATTCCGAAACCTTTGTGTGTAAATGCTCCTAGACCACATTTGAATACAAATTCTTGAACTTCAGGCGCAGCATAAAGTGTAATTGGAAGCGTATAGCCTCTAACTTCATACTTCACATCCATGTCATAGACTGCATAGATTCTAGCAAATTTCTTCTGAGCCTCTTTAAGCTTATTTACATAAACCATGTCAGGAACAACTTGGAACTTGTAGAATGTTTCCATTTGCTCTGGAGTGTACCATCCAGAACGTTCCATTCGAGTCAGCGTGCTTTCATAAAGCAAATCGGAAAACTCATCACTATCTGGGCTGATGAATCGCTTGCCGGCTTCCTCATTGAAAGCCGGAGTGATCAATACCAAAGGAGAAATACAAACAAACTTGTTTGAAGGCTCCAAAGTTGGCTCAGATTCGATTTCGGTGTATTCCGGAACCAGGATAAGATTTCCTAATTCAACCTTTGGAGTTGCAAATACTTGTTCAAGCAGGTAATCCATAAAATCCTCACTTTGAGAGGATAATACTAGGGTTACCAAACTCGAATAATAATGCAATCCACTTCTACTTACTTTAGTCTGGCCTTTCAGTCCAGAAAAATTGAAATAGTTGTAGTTGAAAAATTCTTCTCTACCGCCCTTTACAATAACTCCTTTTAGGAATTGGGCGAGGATGTACTGATGATGAAATGGTAAGTACGATCCTTTATTTTTTAAGGAAAATATAAGTCTAACTCTCACGATGAATTAAAAATAGATGAGACAATAAATAATTAAAACTGTTAATAATAGGGTGATTAACAAACAGCAAACAAACTTACTAAATTTTATTAGAAATGATTAAACATTGAATCTAAAATGCATAATATCTCCATCTTTTACAACATATTCTTTGCCTTCAATGGCAATTTTCCCGTTTTCTCTGCATCCAGCTTCTGTTTTGAACTGTTGGTAATCGGGAAGTTTGATCACCTCCGCTTTGATAAAGCCACGTTCAAAATCGGTATGAATTACACCCGCTGCCTGTGGAGCTTTCCATCCTTTTTTGATTGTCCATGCTCTAACTTCCTGTGGACCTGCAGTGAAATACGTAATCAAATCCAACAAGGAATACGCCGCAGAAATCAATTTGTTCATACCACTCTCTTTTAATCCATATTCTCCAAGGAACATTTCCTTCTCTTCTGGATCTTCAAATTCAGCGATTTGTGCCTCTATCGCCGCACAAAGAACGATAACTTCCGCGTTCTCATCTTTGACTGCCTCTCGGAGTTGATCTACGAATTTATTTCCTTCGGCAAGACTTCCTTCATCCACATTTGCCACGTACACTACCGGCTTGATGGTCAATAAATGTAAATCTCGTACTGCTTCTAAGTCTTCTTTTTCAACTTCCACAGATCGGGCATTTTTCCCATCAGTCAATGCGGATTTGAAGACCAACAGCGTTTCAAGTTCTTTTCGTGCTTTGGCATCACCGGACTTAGCGATCTTTTCGGACTTTTGAATTTTCTTTTCCACAGACTCCAAATCTTTTAATTGGAGCTCGGTATCAATTACTTCTTTATCGAAAACAGGATCAATACTTCCTGCCACGTGTACAATGTTTTCATCTTCAAAACAACGAATCACATGAACGACAGCATCCACTTCACGGATATTTGCAAGGAATTTGTTACCCAGACCTTCACCTTTACTTGCTCCTTTTACTAGTCCTGCAATGTCCACAAACTCAATTACAGTAGGTAGGACTCGCTGAGGATTGACCAGAGATTCGAGTATTTTGAGCCGTTGATCTGGTACGGTGACCACACCAACATTTGGTTCGATGGTACAAAAAGGGAAATTAGCTGCTTCTGCTTTAGCGCTTGAAAGCGAATTGAACAGCGTGGACTTTCCTACATTTGGAAGTCCAACAATGCCGCACTGTAAGGCCATTTAATTTTATTTATATTTTAAATATTCGATAAGATTTATACCCATTGAAGAATTCGATAATAGAAACTCTAAAAATGGTATAAACAGGAATAGCAAAAATCATCCCGACAACTCCGCCGATTTTTGCCCCGGCAAAGATAACAACAAAAATTTCAAGGGGGTGGGCTTTTACAGATTTCGAAAAAATCAGAGGTTGCACAAGGATGTTATCAATCACTTGGACTACTGCAAAAACTGACAAGATTTTGAAAATCAGGTAATTCAACTCACTGTTGGATTCAAAGTTTCCAGTGGAAATTCCCACAATAATTCCAAAACTTGCTCCCAAAATAGGTCCTGCATAGGGTATGAGATTAGCTACTGCGGCGAAAAGTGCAATCGTAAGTGAATATTCTACTCCCAGTATACTGAGTCCAAGACTGGCAAAAGAAAATATCGTGAGCATCTGGATCAGAAGTCCAGAAAGGTAATTCGATAGGAGCTTCTCTACTTTGGTAAAAGTGGCAACTGAGAGTTCGAAATAGGGATTCGGGATCAAATTCAACAAGTTTCGACGCAAGAGTCCATTTTCTAAAAGCAGAAAGAAACTGATGAAAGCAATGGCTAACAAACCAATAAATAAACTACTGGTCGTATTGATCACTCCACCAATAAAACTCGTGAAATCAAAATCTTTAACCGTGCTGATGACAGAGTTTCGAATCTCATTGAATAGGAAGCCAGGTTTATTTTCAATCAATTCATATTTAAATAAAAATCCTTCTACTTTCGAAACGGGTTGCTTTACAGTTTCATAAATACCTTCTAAATCTAGCCCGCTAAGAATTTCGATTTGATTGTTGATCAATGGGTAAAAAAGAAAACTCAATGAAACGAATAGCAGGACTATTGATCCATAGGAGAGTAGGATAGCTGCCCATCTTGGAATATGCTGGCTCAAGACGTGAAAATCATGAAGTCGATTGGTAAGCGGGCGAAGTAATGCCGCTAAAATCAATGAGGCAACGATGTACAGGGTAATATTAGAGAAGTACCAGCCAAATAGCAGGAAGAGCACTATGAATATTATCAGGTAAATGAAAAATCGCTGCATAGCTTACACATGTAAAAGGAGGCAAGATGCCTCCTCTAAATTTACTACATCTATCAAATGGAAATCAATCCTATTGGAATTATTCTAATTTACTCCCACTTCAGATCAGTCTTTATTTCTTCATTTTCTTCTTCCTTTTCAAATTGATCGAAGTCAACGTCTGGAAGAAGATCATGCTTTACATAATCTACAGCCTCATTTAGAGCCTCGGCAAACTTAAAAAAATCTTCCTTGTAGAGAAAAATCTTATGTTTTTCATAAGTGAAACTATCCCCATTTTGCTTTCGCTTACTTTCAGTGATCGTCAAATAATAATCATTTGCTCGAGTAGATTTGACATCAAAAAAATAGGTCCTTTTTCCAGCTTTCACTTTTTTTGAGAAGATTTCTTCTCTGTCATAGCTTCTATTATCTTCCACAGTGCTTTAATTTTTGGGTACGGGGTTGGATTAATATGGTCTAAGATAAAACAATTAGGTTAGAGAATGTAACCCAAAGCTCTTCTTTTTTATATGAAATACAGTTGAATCAGTATAAGTGACTTAATATCAGTAATGAATAAAAAAGGGTAGCGCTAGCTACCTTTAAGAATCTCCGTGCATGAAAGCCTTTTTGGCCAGTAATACTTCCTCTGATTCGCGATGATCTGGATCATCTACGCAGCAGTCTACAGGGCAGACCGCTGCACACTGTGGTTCTTCATGAAACCCATTACATTCGGTACACTTGTCTGTGACGATGTAATAAAATTCATCCGAAACAGGCTCTTGTTTTTCTTTTCCGTCAATTACAGTTCCATCAGGAAGTGTCACGTCATTTAGATTTGTTCCTCCGCCCCAAGTCCATTCTACGCCGCCTTCATAAATAGCAGTGTTGGGACATTCAGGTTCGCATGCACCACAGTTGATGCATTCATCGGTGATCATTATAGCCATAGCTTTCTTATTTGATTCTCAAAAGTAACAACCATAAAACTGACAGGCAATAAAAAAGTTGTTGTACTAACTAATTTAATTCAATTCTAAGGGATACGAAGCCAAAAAAGATAAATTTGTGGCAGAATAACATTTCCACATGAGATTAGAAGAACGAATTTCGGCTTTTGTCGCACTAGGCATTAGAATCAAAGAACTCGGTCCAGAAATACTTGAAGAGCTTCAATGGCGTGCGAAAAACGGTAATAATTGGTTTACCGGAGAGTCAATAATTCAAGCGCTTCAAGGAATAAGCCACATGCTGGATTCCAATAAAGTCCAACAGTGGACGGAATCATATTCTTTATCTCAAGAATCATCTAGTCTTCGTGTAGGCATTCTGATGGCAGGAAATATTCCAGCTGTTGGATTTCATGATTTGATGTGCGTGCTTTTGTCAGGCCATATTGCTTCTATAAAGTTGAGCTCTTCAGATACTGTGTTGATGAAATGGTTGATTTCTCTATTGATTGAATTAGATGCTCGATTTGAAGAGCGAATAGAGATTCAGGAAATGTTGAAGGGAAAAGATGCCTATATCGCTACGGGAAGTGATAATTCAGCCCGATACTTCAATTATTATTTTGGCAAGTACCCAAATATCATTCGTCAAAACAGAACATCTGTAGGAGTATTACTGGGAGATGAAACAGTTCCAGACTACCTTAAACTTGGCAAGGATATTTTCCAATATTATGGCCTAGGCTGCCGAAATGTGTCAAAAATTTACCTGAAAGATCCTGCTCAATTGCAAGAGTTTTTGGGTGCGATAGAGGTCTTTAATTCTGCCGCCTCACATCACAAATACAATAATAATTACGATTACAATAAATCAATCCTACTTGTAAATCGGGAAGACCACCTGGACAATGGATTTCTGATCTTAAAAGAATCTGCGGCACTAGTCTCTCCGATAGCGGTATTATTTTATGAGGTTTATAGAGATGAATCTCATTTGAACGAACTGATCCAGGTAAATTCCGCTAAAATCCAATGTATAGTTTCAAAGAATGGGGAATTCCAAGGTTCAATCCCTTTTGGCACCGCGCAGCAACCTGAACTTTGGGACTATGCAGATGGAGTAGATACACTGGATTTTCTCTCTAAATTGGATTGAGCAATAGCTAAATCTCCGAAAGTAGATAAATAGAGAATGTTGAGCCTGAACTCAAAGTAGATTCCACTTGAAGCCTGCCTGAATTTTTCTTGATATATTCTCGGACAAGAACCAGACCTAATCCAGTACCATTCTCATTGTTCCGACCTTTGGTGGTGAATGAAATTCCTTCGTTAATCTTTTTAAGGTTTTCTTCAGAAACCCCATTTCCAAAATCTTTGATACTGATCCTGGTAAAGTCTCCCTCCAATTCAGCGCTGATTATTACGTCACTTGAAGGAGGGGAAAACTTTAATGCGTTATTGATAAGATTTCGAACGATCAAATCCACCATATTTTTATCACCTACTACTCTAAATCCTGCTTCTGGTGTACTTATTATTATGTTAATGTTCTTTTCGGCAGCAATCCGACCTAGCAATTGCTTTTGCTGGGTAAGTACTTTTTTGATATCAAATGTTTCCAAATTCACCTGCTCACCACGAAGTTGAGAACTTGTCCAAGCTAGGAGATTTTCAAGAAGCTCGGAAACATTTTCCATGTTTTTAGAGACTTCAGGGAGCAATTCAATAAATTCCTCATTAGAGATTAAACCAGTTTGGGTAAGGTTTATCAGTTCTTTTACACCGAAAATCGGACCTTTCAAGTCATGAGAGATAATACTAAAATACTTGTCTTTAAGATCGTTAAGTTGTTCTAACTCTGTTTTCTGAGCAATCAATAATTCTTTAGTATTTACCTCCTCCGTAATATCTTCAAATAGTATAATTGTCCCTATTTGACTACTTCCTCTGTCTTTAAGTGGTATAATTTCCACATAGGTTATTCTATTTCCTGATTGTTGGTCGAGACGGGTTTCTACAGTTTGTTTCTCAAAACTGTCCAAAATATTCAGAAGATCGGGATAGGGTTCAAATAGCAACTTGGCATTTGCCCCAATGCTTATCGATTTCTGATTAGGAAAAAAAATAACTATGGCAGGATTGAAATCTACAATCTTGTGCTTTCGGTCCAAAACCAAAACTCCTTTAGTAATAGCTTCAAAAATGATGTTTTTAGCGATTGGTTTGATGCTAAATAATTGATACCGGATGATCGCTATTCCAATGACTATATAGGTAAACAAAAACGCGTAAGGCGTCAAATCAATTAATTCGAAGGGTTTATAAATTCCAAATTGATACAGTACATTGAAAATTATTGGAAACAATCCCGCAACAAATATCAGTCTGGTTTGGGCCTTGAAAAGCGGGTCTGAAAAACGAAATCGTCTCCAAATGATGAAATTACCCAGTAAAAATGCGAGGTAAGAATAAACCACATGGACCAAGTACCAGGGACCCACTTCTGTTTTTAAACCGGTGATTCCACCAACTGAAACCAGCTTATAAGAGAGGTAGTGGAAATGATGGGAATCATTTGTGATTACAAAAATCAAGGTCAAGGTAGGAATCAACAAGATGAAAAAAATACCAACCTTATATTTACTAATGTGAACTTCAGTGTATTTTAAAGTGAAAATAAGCCAGGAAGCACCTAGAAATGAGATTCCAAAATACTGGATATTGACGTAAAATAATATCGTCTCTAAATCGGTGGAGCTTAATTCCAATCCGTAAAAAAAACCCCAAATTGCTCCACAAATCATCGTAATAGCTACCCATTTGGTGCCATCTTCCATTTTGAAAGCGATAATCAAGGATATGAAACCTACAAGGATACCTGAAAAAATCAGCGTAATGGAAAAGGGATTAAAGATTAAATCCATCGGAGACTCGTGGGCCGTTATTTTGGGAGTAGGGCGGTAATTTACTTACTTGGTCATAATGTTACTTCTAATTCTCGTAACTAAAAAACATCCATCTGTATACCACGAAAAAAATTAAAAGAAATAACTATTTCGCCTTTTGGTTTAGTAAACGCTCTAACTTTTTTGAGTTTGGTGTTGGGAATTACACTAGGTACAAATCAAAAACTGGGACTTCTAGATCGAACAGTTACCACTCTTCAATATTGGCAACAAAGGTTTTTTGGATTACTCGAATTTAACCTTCAAATGATGATGATTCTCGGTTTTGGTTATTGTCTTGGAGTGGTCAAGCCGGTTCATTTTCTTCTAAAGAAAGCATCTTATCTCCCTAAAAAATCAAATTAAAATATGTGTATCCTCATAAGTGCACGTATAGATTTAAAACAAAATCTTGGTTGGAATCGGATCAAATTCCCCTCCCGATGGCCATCGGGATCAAAGGGGGCAAGAGCCTGTCCCGAATATCGGGAGGGATTTTTTCAAACCAAGTCAGCAATAAATTTGGCTACGTGCAGCATTGCGGATACACATAAATTAAAACCATTCTTTTCCCGTTTGGCACTTCTAAAACCTGTGGAAGTCGAACATTTATTAATGGGTTTGAAATGGGGATCAGATCAGTAATTTGCTTCAGCCTTTTTGAGCACTTCTGTTTCTATCCATTACTGGAATATCTGTCAAATCACTATTCAAGGATTGCTTTTGGTTGTTTGTGGCGGGGATTACTTTTTTGATCCTCATTATTTTTCTGTTTTTTTAAAAATAGGAGTATAAAATCATTTTAAATTAGGATAAAGGGTTGCTAGATGAAGATGTGTGGTTACTTATTATAAGCCTAACCTACTATATTTGTTTTCCTTAAAAAAAAGAATCTTTTATCTAACTATAAAACCCTTTACAATGGCTTTTGATATAAATATGATCAAAGAAGTATATGCGAGATATCCAAGGCGGATCGAAGCTGCCAGAAACTTTGTTGGCAAACCGCTTACTTTGACAGAGAAAATTCTTTACGCTCACCTTAC
>JBBQDY010000120.1:0-8592 GCA_038320155.1 Cytophagales bacterium | reverse complement strand
GAGGCATCAACTGGATGAAAGATGGGCAATATTATTCCTCTCTGATCAACCAAAAGGGCCATCCTATGGTGGTGAAAATGAATACAGCTACAGGAGAACAAGAGACCGTGTTATTAGATGGGAAAAAATTGGGTTTGAATTTCAGTAGCTATTCGTTCAATGCGGATGAATCCAAAGCGTTGGTGGCTACTGATGTGGAATCCATCTATCGGCGCTCTTCAAAAGGGATCTTTTATGTGGTGGATTTGGCAACAGGCGAAAAATCAGAGCTGATGAAGGGAGCCAAAATCTCCTATGCCACGCTTTCCCCAGATAATGACAAAGTAGCTTTTGTGAAAGACAATAACCTGTTTATGGTGGAATTGGCCAGCAATAAATTGACGCAAATCACCAAAGACGGGGAGGGGAATAAAATCATCAACGGTGCAGCGGATTGGGTTTATGAGGAAGAATTTTCCATGGCTCAGGCTTTCAAATGGTCGCCAGACGGAAGTAAGATCGCCTTTATCCGCTTTGATGAGTCGGAAGTTCCTGAGTTCAATATGCAACTTTGGGGGCCGCTTTATCCAGAGGATTACAAATTCAAATATCCAAAAGCTGGCGAAAAGAATTCTGAGGTAAGCATTCATGTGTATGATTTGTCTACTGCTAAAACTCAAAAAATAGATACAGGATCAGAAGAGGATATTTACCTGCCAAGAATCTATTGGACTAAGGATGCCAATCAACTGGCTTTCATTCGCCTGAATCGTCTTCAAAACCAGATGGATTTGTTCCATGCAAATGCCACCAGCGGGGCAAGCAAATTGATCATTTCTGAAAGCTCAAAGACCTATGTTGACCTAGATTACAATGATGATTTGCAGTATTTAGCTGACGGTAAAACTTTTATTCGAACTTCTGAGCAAGATGGCTACAAGCATATTTACCATCACAATATGGATGGGAGTTTGATTCGTCAGATTACCACGGGAAATTGGGAGGTGACTTCCATGGTTGGGATAGATGAAAAGGCAAAGAAAATCTATTTCCTTTCAACTGAAATTTCTCCGCTGGAGCGCAATTTCTATGTGATTGGATTGGATGGCAAAGGAAAAAAAGCATTGACACCATCAAAGGGAACCCACACGATTAATATGAGTCCAGATCATCGGTTTTTCATTGATTATTATTCCACGACAGCTAAGCCGGTCACTGTCACGCTTAATGAAGCAAGTGGAAAACAAATCAAGGTTCTAGAGGACAACGCAGCTTTAAATACTACGTTAGCTGGATTTGCTTTGGGAGAAAAGGAATTTTTCAGCTTTCCTACAGTCGATGGAACTGAGCTAAATGGCTATCTGATCAAGCCAGCTGATTTTGATCCAAACAAAAAATATCCGGTTCTGATGTACGTCTATGGCGGACCAGGTTCGCAAAATGTGATGAATTCCTGGGCTGCAACGCGTGATCTTTGGCATCAGGCTTTGGTAGCAGAGGGGATCATTGTAGCCTCTATTGACAATCGAGGTACAGGTGCTCGAGGTCGGGATTTTAAGCATTCTACCTATGCGAATCTTGGAGCCATGGAAACTGTAGATCAGATCGAGGGCGGGAAATACTTAGCAAAACTGCCATTTATTGACCCAGCTCGAGTGGGTATTTGGGGTTGGTCCTATGGAGGCTACATGTCCTCACTGGCACTGATGAAAGGAAATGATGTCTTCAAAACGGCGATTGCCGTAGCTCCGGTGACGACTTGGAGATATTACGATACGATCTATACGGAGCGCTATTTGCAGACTCCTCAGCTAAACCCTTCCGGGTACGATGACAACAGCCCGATTATGCATGTGAACAAACTGAAGGGAAATTTCCTACTCATCCATGGTACAGGAGATGATAATGTGCACTTCCAAAATTCTGTAGATCTGGTCAATGCCTTGATCACGGCAGACAAGCAATTTGAAACCTTTTACTACCCAAATCGAAGTCATGGAATTTCTGGTGGAAATACCACTTGGCACCTGTATTCGATGATGACAGATTTCTTGAAGCGAAAGCTTTAATGATATGAAAAAGGGCCGGAATAATTCCGGCCCTATTTTTATGATTTTTAGTCAATTCGAATCTGATCCAAATAGAACTTCATCCGGGTATGATCGCGAGGCAAAAAGTCAATTTTGTCAATTTTATCCTCCTTGTGGTTGTAGAAAACTTCGATATATTCATTTTCTAGCAGATACAGATTGACCTTGTGACGATAATACCGAATGGCCACTACAAAAGTGCCCTCTAAGTAGAGGGTCTTGATTTTTTGATGGAGAGGTAGCTGTCGGAATTCTTCTTTGCTCATTTTTCTTTCTACAATCCTATAAAGTTAATCAAAATTGCCTTGGACTGTATTCAACGCATCATGCGGTAAATAATTTCCATATGAAAAAAAATAACCCCTGACTATCTCAGTCAAGGGTTGGATGTCTAGCTATCTTCTCTACTTATTTTCTGATAAACTATTGGAAATCTTTGATCGCATCACTAAAGTCCAATACACGGATATCAGTTTTGATTCCATCTACTATGCTACTACCAGCAGCAGATCTGTATCCTCCTGAACAATGAACTAAAATCGGCTTTTCATATGGAATTTCTTCGGCTCGCTCTCGGAGTTCGTGGAGTGGAATATTGATACTCTGATCAAAGATTGGGGAGTTAGTATATTCATCCTTGTTTCGGATATCGACAATCGTAAATGCATTCGGGTTAGCTTCGAACTCTTTTAAATCAAACGAATCGCTTTTTTCTGTCATTCCAGAAGGATTGACTACTACTCCAAGGATTAATTGTTCGTAGCCAATTTTGGCGGCTTTATCGATCAGAAGTTTCAGTTCCGCTTCAGAATCCGATACGATAAAAAATCGTTCTTCAGGCCCTACGATGGAGCCCAGCCAAGTTTCAAATTTCTCCCCATTCATGATATTGATAGCTCCCCGAGTATGTCCTGCGTTAAACAGTTCATTTTTGCGGGCGTCAATCACCAAGGCGTCTTTTGGGAGGGTAGCACCAATCTCCAGGGTTTCCACTTGGGAAATAGAAATTTCATAAGCAGGGGCCCCTTTACTGTTCATATCGAGATTATATCCAAAATATTTTGGGATGTAAGGCTGCCCTTCAAGTAGAGAGTCCACAAAGGTTTTTTCATCCACATCCCCAAAAGCCCAGTTGGCGGCTTTTTGCTCTCCAATGGTGGATTGCCGGGCATCTGAGAGGTTTTTTCCGCAAAGCGAACCTGCTCCGTGAGCAGGATAAACGATGATATGATCCTTAAGCGGCTTTAATTTATCCTGAACTGTGTGGTACATCATCTTAGCCAACGACATTTTCTTGGCTTTCATATTTCCGGCTTTTTCCCTCAAATCTGGCCTGCCCACGCTGCCTATTAACAAGGTGTCGCCAGAGAACAACGCATGGTCTTTGCCATTTTCGTCCTTTAGTATCACACTGATTGAGTCCGATGAATGGCCGGGGGTGTGAAGTGCATGAAAACTTACTCTTCCCAATTTGATGGAATCACCTTCATCAAATCCTATATGCGGGTATTCTGCTCCAACTAATTTGGAAACGTAAATGATTGCTTTATCATTTTGATGAAACTCTAAATGGGAGCTGACGAAATCTGCATGAGGATGAGTTTCAATCACGGCAATAATTTCGGCTTTGTGAGCTTTCGCATATTCATAATATTGTTGCGGATTGCGCCCTGGGTCCACTAGGACGATTTTTCCATCGCTTTCAATGGCATAGCTGGCGTGAGCCAAGCCTTCGTCATAAAACTGCTTGATATTCATGAGTTAGTTTTTTTTAGTTTAAGTATCTAAAAATACGATTGATTGAAGACCGCTTCAGTGATTTCAATCACTCAGGGGGTTCGATTTGCCCTGCCGGCTGCAAATTATTGATCGAAAAGATTTGCATCTGAAAGCTTTCGGCCTTAAAATTGATTTCTAAGAAATTAAACCAACTCAAGTGCCAAAAAGGATTTTAATTGTCCGCTTCGTACTATCTATTCTAGTGATTGCTGGACTGACTACATCCTGTAAATCTAAAAAGATCGGGAAAGAAAACCCTGTTTTCAGCGTGATTTCTACAGCTAAGTCTTACCGAGGTACACCTTATAAATATGGGGGAACTACTCGATCAGGAATGGATTGCTCTGCTTTGGTGTATCACTCTTTTTATTCGGTTGGGATCAACATGCCACGAACTTCTGCCGCTCAAAGTGAGCAAGGAAAAAGTCTCAAAAAGAACGAAATTAAGCCTGGAGATCTTCTTTTTTTTGCCACCGGAAGAAAGCGAAAACAAGTTACTCATTCAGGGATAGTGACCGAAGCTTCGAAAGGCGATATTCGATTTATCCATTCTTCCACTTCTCTGGGGGTATCGGAAGATTACTTGAGCAATAACTATTGGTCGAAAGCATTCTTGTTTGCAAGGCGGGTATTGGATTGAATCCCACAAGTTTTTTTGACTAGAGCCAAAAATCTATATTCAAGGAATGATCTGATTATTTTCCAAATATCCTTTGGTATTAGGCTTTTCTGCTTAATTTTGCGGTCGAATTAAAAAAGCACATCCTTTTACATTTCTATTATCAAATGGCAAATATCGGAAAGATAACTCAGGTAATCGGGCCCGTAGTGGACGTTTCCTTCGAAGGCGGTAAACTGCCTAACATCCTTGATGCGGTGGAAGTAACCAAAGAAAACGGTCAAGTGGTCGTAATGGAGGTTCAGCAGCACCTGGGCGAAGACAGAGTAAGAACTATCGCGATGGACTCTTCCGAGGGAATGGTTCGTGGTATGGAAGTACGAGACTTGGGTCAACCAATTTCCGTTCCTACCGGCGATGCAATTAAAGGTCGACTTTTCAATGTGGTCGGTGAAGCTATCGACGGCCTTCCTCAGGTACCAGCAGGAAAGCGTCTTCCGATTCACAGATCAGCTCCTAGATTTGAGGATCTTTCTACTTCAACTGAAATACTTTTTACGGGGATTAAGGTAATCGACTTGATCGAGCCTTATGCTAAAGGTGGCAAGATTGGATTGTTCGGTGGTGCCGGTGTAGGTAAGACCGTATTGAGTCAGGAATTGATTAACAACATCGCAAAAGCATATGCAGGTCTATCTGTATTTGCCGGGGTGGGTGAGCGTACCCGTGAAGGAAATGACTTACTTCGAGAGATGATCGAGTCAGGCATCGTGACTTACGGTGATGAGTTTGTTCATAGCCTTGAAACCGAAGGTGGATGGGATCTTTCCAAGGTAGATTTGAAAAAATTAGAAGACTCCAAAGCAACTTTCGTGTTTGGTCAGATGAACGAGCCTCCTGGGGCGCGTGCACGAGTGGCCTTGACTGGTTTGACTTTGGCAGAATATTATAGAGATGGTGATGGCGAAGAAGCTGGAAAGGACATTCTTTTCTTCATCGACAACATATTCCGATTTACTCAGGCTGGATCAGAAGTGTCAGCACTTCTAGGGCGTATGCCTTCAGCGGTAGGTTACCAGCCAACTTTGGCAACAGAAATGGGGACCATGCAAGAGCGAATCACTTCCACAAAGAATGGTTCAATTACATCGGTTCAGGCCGTTTACGTTCCTGCTGATGACTTGACTGACCCGGCTCCGGCGACGACTTTCGCTCACTTGGATGCTACCACAGTACTTTCTAGAAAGATCGCCGAGCTTGGAATCTATCCAGCGGTGGATCCTTTGGATTCTACTTCCCGAATTCTTTCTCCGGATATTCTGGGTGAAGAGCATTACGGTTGTGCACAGCGCGTGAAAGAGATCCTTCAGCGATACAAAGAATTGCAGGATATCATTGCGATCTTGGGTATGGAGGAGCTTTCTGAGGAAGATAAGCAAGTCGTACACAGAGCAAGACGTGTGCAGCGTTTCTTGTCTCAGCCGTTCTTCGTAGCTGAGCAGTTTACAGGCTTAAAGGGTGTCTTGGTAGATATCAAGGATACGATCAAAGGATTCACCATGATTATGGATGGCGAATTGGATCACCTTCCTGAGGCAGCGTTCAACTTGGTCGGTAGCATCGAAGATGCAATCGCTAAGGGAGAGAAAATGTTGGCTGAGGTTAGGTAAATTTGGTTAAGAGTTAATAGTTGAAGGTTGATTATCAGCAATTGAGGCATTAATGAACAGACTAAGCCTTCAAAAACTAAATAAAATTTGAGAAAATGAAATTAGAAATCGTCACACCTGAGAAGAAAGTATTCCAAGGCGAAGTATCAGAGGCCAGTTTTCCTGGTGCTGATGGATCCTTTCAGGTATTGAATAACCACGCGCCGTTGGTTTCTGCACTTGCAAAAGGAACAGTTTCCTTTACCACCGCAGAAGGCAAGCAATCGATGATTGTGGATGGCGGTGTGGTGGAAGTGAAGGATAATGTAATTGTATTGCTGGCAGAGAAGGTAGTCGGATAATCAAAATAGATAGAAAAGAAAAGTCCAACTCTAGCGGGTTGGACTTTTTTGGTTTTAGTCTGGGTGTAAACTTTTCCAAAGTTTCAAACTTTGGAAAAGTTATTGAATTCTCAATTCATCACTCTTTAATAGGCTTCAGGACAGCACGTTTGACGTATTTTTCATCTGATTTCATAAGGCTTCCTTCGTAGAAGTAAAGCGTGTCATTGACCACTCCCGCAAGCATGCCTATATCAAGAATATTGCGGGGATTGGAGGTTTCTGACCATTTCTTCTCGTTTTTATCGAATACCATCAAATGTGTAGATCGGTTTAAACCTTTGCTTTCATCACCGATTAGCCAAGTTTGGATGTAATAATGGGCTTCAGTATCACGCATGCACATAAAATAGTGACTATTAGGAAAATTAACATATTCCAAATTTTGAAGATCATCAAACGAAATTACTTTATCAAAGCCTTTTATTTCGTAATCAAAGTGTCGGCTAACAGGAAGATCTATTTCAGATATTACAGTATACGGATCTTTAAATTCAACACTTTTCAATCTTTTTTCTTGTGGAAATGAATACGTAAAAAAATTATTGGAAAATGTTGATTCCATAAAGGCTTCTATATTTATTGTTCGTTCTTGAGCTTTAAGAACTTCCGGAAACTTAACGAAGGAAGCTATACTGTCTCCATTTTCATCAAATGAATAAATAAGATTTCCTGAATTTCTATAAAAATCAGGATGGAAAGTGTCTACTTTACTAGTAGTTAATTCTACAAGAAAACCATTTTTTGTTTTATGGAATTCTCCCAAAGCGGCTTTAATTACTTTTTCATTTGGAACCTGTAATTTAACCTTCTTAATAAACTTTCTTTCAATTACATTAAATTCAATAATAGAGTTTGTGTATCGGTCTGCTATATATAATAATGGATAATATGAAACATCAAAAGAGGAAGGGAAAAATGGAGCTTCTGGAAAATCAGAAGCTGAAATTTGAGCTATTTGATTTCCATTATTAAGATTGATAAATCCAACCGCTGGTTTTCGAATAGAGGAGACAGCTATTATGCTGTCCCCTACCATTTTTATTTGGCCTTGTCCATTTAAAAAGAACCCATTCTCATTTACTTTAAGTGAATCAATGATTAGTAAATTGACTAATTCAGGTAATTCTTTCTGCACTTCCGGTTTTTTACAGGCCGAAATAGCAATAAAAAGGCATAGAATAAAAGGCTTGGATCCCATCAAGGCGCAATTATCGGTCCGCAATTCGGTATAGGGGAGCCACCAGGGCAAAATGTAGTAATACATTCGCCACATATTCTTATGGCGCAGCCATAACCATCGCCTATTGTTTCGGTACATGGCCCGGCCGCCTTCACCGGCTGCACTACCGCAAAACTACCCAATACCATACCTAGTAAGGCAAGGGTAATAATCATCATTTTTTTCATCATCGTTTTTGTCTAAAGTTGATTAATTTATTGAATGTCATGACGCTATGAAATTGGAAAAATGATTTTGAATCTGCAATAACTGAAACTAGAATTTAATTTGAAATTACTGGAGCGGCGTTTTTTTTTTTTTTGGAAGGTCGAAAAATTGTTTCGGCTGATTAGATCCATTTAGTGTAAGAGCTTATTTACTAAGAGCCTACCTCCAGCCTGAAGTAGACCTAAAGAATTCTATTGTACCAGTAAGTACTTCAAAACCTGTCAAACGTTACTGTTTTCGATTTTACCGTATCGATGCTATGCCTCAGTCTTTATTATTGAATTCTCAATTCATTACTCTTCAATAGGCTTCAGGACAGCACGTTTGATGTATTTTTCGTCTGATTTCATCAGGCTTCCTTCATAGAAATACAGAGTGTCATTGACCACTCCGGCAAGCATGCCTATATCAAGAATGTTTCGCGGGTTTGAGGTTTCTGACCACTGTTTCTCTTTTTTGTTGTAAATCAATAGGTGGGAAGTACGATTCAGTCCTTTACTTTCATCGCCGATAAGCCAGGTTTGGAAATATATTGCCTTTTCATTTTCTATAATCGAATTGAAGTAGTCATTTCTTGGTATATCAGCACTGTTTTGGAGTTCATCGAAAGTTACAATCTTGTCCA
>JBBQDY010000119.1:0-8616 GCA_038320155.1 Cytophagales bacterium | reverse complement strand
TCTTTTTTTACCAATGGCAGCGAAAAACTAAAAATAGATCCCTTTCCCAAAGTAGAGGTTACGGAAATCTTGCTTTTATGTCCTTCTAGAATATGCTTGACTATCGCTAATCCAAGCCCAGTTCCCCCTTTTTCCTTGGATCTGCTTTTCTCCACCCGATAGAATCGCTCAAAGATCCGCTTGATGTCTTCAGCAGGAATACCTTGACCATCGTCTTTGATATCGAGCTGAATACTGTTTTTATGCAGCTTTAACGTCACATGTACTTCGCCCTTTTCATCGTTATACTTGACTGCATTAACGATTAGATTTTGGCAGACGCGATAGATTTTGGGGCGATCTCCTGAGGTCAAATAGCTTTTACCTTCCTCGTACTCAAAGTGGATTTTCATATCCCGCTTGAAAGCTTTGTGCTCCAGTTGGTCGATAACTTCGAGCAAGAGATCTTTTAGATCAAATTCTGTAAAGTTGAATTTAATAACGCCACTTTCCATTTGATTCAGGGTAAGCAAATCCTGCACTAGCACATCCAAAGAATCGAGACTCTTGGCAGCGCGCTTCAAAAACTTCATCCTGACATGCTTGTCATCAATAGCGCCATCCAGGAGTGTATGAATGTAACCTTGAGTAGCAAAAATCGGAGTTTTCAGCTCATGCGAAATATCCGCAATGAATTCTCTTCGGAATTCTTCATTCTTCTGTAGCGTCTCAATCTCTTTTTGCCTAGCGATGGCATAAGAGTTAATAACTTTATTGATTTTGCGAAGTGGGGACATTGAGCTTTTTTTGCCTTTTTCACTGATTTCAGAAAGGTCTTTTCGCTGAATTTTCTCCAACAGGGTGTAGATGTTTCCAATCTCTTTGAACACCAAGAAATCAAGGGTAAATGCCATCAAGATATAGGCTGATGAAAAGGAAACCCCCCATGCCACCAAGAGAATAATAAAAGTGGACTCCTCTATCAGCGATAAAAAAGCCACGACCAAAAAGGAAGTGGCTAATGCTAATAATAAAGATATTCCCCTGGAACTTGAAAGCATTTTATCCTAATTCGAATTTGTATCCTACGCCTTTGACGGTCGTAATATAATCATCTCCGATCTTTTCCCGAACTTTTCTGATGTGTACGTCTACAGTTCGCGCAAGTACAAATACGTCTGCTCCCCAGATATTTTGAAGTAGTTCGTCTCTGCTGAAGACAATATTTGGATTCTTGGCTAAAAAATGAAGCAATTCAAACTCTTTCTTTGGAAGCGTGATCGTCTTTCCGGATTGGTCCACAGTATAACTTCCTTTGTCAATCAATAAATCTTTGATTTTGATCTGCACTTGTTCTTGCTCCTTCTTTGATTCCCTTCTGAAAAGCGCTGAAATTCTACTCATCAAGGCTCTTGGTTTTATCGGCTTGGTGATGTAATCATCCGCCCCCACATCAAAAGCAGCTACTTCTGAGTACTCCTCCATTCGAGCAGTGAGGAAAATAATAAAAGTGTTCTTCAATTCCGGTATTTGTCGAATCTGCAGACAAGTCTCTACGCCATCTTGATTAGGCATCATGATATCGAGAAGGATCACATCGGGGAGAAACTTAGCAGCGACTTTTACAGCCTTGATTCCATCTTCAGCAGTGGCTACTTCATAACCTTCTTTTTGGAGATTGTATTTTAAAATTTCAATAATATCAGGTTCATCATCTACGACTAGAACTTTGATTTTTTGATTATCACTCATTCTTACAAATTAATGTTACCCTTAAAATTAATGAATATTCGGCCATAGCAACCAAATAAAAATTTGTAGGAGGTGACTATTAGGATAAAAAATCCCTTTTAGATTCTCTGTATTAATTACAGGTTAAGTCAGTGTTATCTAATTGTTCCGTAAACCTTTGACAGAAACTAAGTCCAGGTTTAGGGAGCCTAGGAAAAGATTTGCTTTGATTTTAACCGGTATTTTATTCTGATCTTTAGTTACCCATACTTTCACTGGATAGTTACCACGGAAGAGCTTGTTGGAGGGGATTTCAGGTGAGAAAATATAGGTTTCTTTTACGCCAATTTTGGTATCAAGCTTTTCGGTTCCCTCGTAGATTAATTTAATGTTATATAATTCTTTGTCAAAGAATCCCTTGATTATAACTACTTCTCCAGGCTTTAATTTGGAAAGGTTCAGAGTCCTCAAATAATAAAATCCACTTACCAAATCCTGAACCTCACTCATTAAATTGTATTCTCTAGCCTCTTTAAGGTTCTTATTATCCCGATCATAAAGCTCTAATCTGGCTTTCTTATTTACCTGGTCAAAATAAACCAACTCATGCTTCCGATATTTGCCTTCTTCGATATGTCTGTAGGATTGATAAGGTAGAAGGGTTTGAGAATTTAGATAGGTTCCCCAGTTGTCATTTACCTTACCAAAGATCGTAGCAGCACCTTTCGTCTTTCCATAGACATCTATTTTATAGTGTGGAATTTCATCGTGAGAATGAGCTTTTCTTGAAACTTGAAGTTTTGCGTCCGCAAGATCAAGCCAGCCATAAGACACTATAAAGTTTAATTCTTCTCCATAAGTGAAAGCTGTATTCTTGGGGGTTTCCTGTCCTGCTAGCGGTAGAGCAATTAATAGTGAAGCGAAAAAAAGGTAATAGCGGATTTGATTCATATATTTCTTTGACAATACCTGACGAATGTTTGGTTTCTCATCATGTATTACGAAAAATGATGCCAGAAGGCGGATAAAATTACGAATTTGGTCCTCCAAAACAATAGGGCCTACTTCTTTGGTTTGGACTTGGTGTTTACCTACTTTCACTTAACTAGTCATTCTTCTAACAAAACTCATGAGTAATAACGCAGAAAAATTAAAAGCACTTCAATTGACCATCGATAAGCTCGAGAAAACTTATGGAAAGGGTGCAGTAATGAAGTTGAGCGATAATAAAGTACAGGACATTCCGGCTATTTCTACCGGATCCATTGGCTTAGACATCGCATTAGGTATAGGTGGAATTCCCCGTGGCCGAGTAATTGAAATCTACGGTCCAGAATCCTCTGGTAAAACTACGCTCACCTTGCATTGTATTGCTGAGGCGCAAAAAGCCGGAGGAATGGCAGCTTTCATCGATGCAGAACATGCATTTGATAAGGCCTATGCAGAAAAGCTAGGCATTGACACTGAAAATCTTCTGATCTCTCAGCCAGATAATGGAGAGCAAGCCCTAGAAATCGCTGAGCATCTGATCAGATCGGGCGCTATCGACATCATTGTAATTGACTCTGTAGCTGCATTGGTACCTAAAGCCGAGTTGGAAGGTGATATGGGAGATAGCAAGATGGGACTTCAGGCACGACTGATGTCACAGGCTTTACGAAAGCTTACCGGAGCAATCAATAAGACTGGATGTTCTTGTATTTTCATTAACCAACTTCGGGAAAAGATCGGGGTTATGTTTGGAAACCCTGAGACCACTACCGGTGGTAATGCCTTGAAATTCTACGCTTCTGTTAGACTGGATATTCGAAGAATCGGTCAGATCAAAGAGAGTGCAGATAATATCTTAGGTAACCGTACCAAAGTGAAGGTGGTAAAGAATAAAGTAGCTCCTCCATTCAAAGTGGTCGAATTTGACATTATGTATGGTCAAGGAATCTCCAAAGTTGGTGAAATCATTGATCTGGGGGTGGAGCTGGAGATTATTAAGAAAGCCGGTTCATGGTTCTCTTACAATGGTGAAAAACTTGGTCAAGGAAGAGAAGCTTGCAAGACTTTGCTATTGGATAATCCAGAATTGATGGATGAACTGGAGAAAAAGATTAAATCCGCATCAGGACTTAGCGCCATCGGAGCTAAATCAGTATCGGAAGAGATGGAATAATTCAAAAATTAATTAAAATAAAAAGGGGCTTCGAAGCCCCTTTTTTATGTTGTTCGGATTGCTTCCACAGGATCCATTCGTGCGGCTAAAGTGGCAGGAACGATTCCTGAAACCACTCCGATAATCGATGATACACCCAAGCCTAGTAGAATATTTCCGAAGGAAAGTTCGATTTCCAAGGTGCCTATGGGCATAAAACTTAGAAAGAATACCAAAACGATTCCAGCAATTCCTCCAATGAGACTTAAGAATACCGCTTCAAAAAGAAACTGGAATAGAATAAAATAATTCTTTGCTCCGAGAGATTTCTGAATTCCAATAATATTGGTACGCTCTCTAACGGAAACGAACATGATATTCGCGATTCCAAATCCACCCACAAGGATAGAAAATCCTCCTATCACCCAGCCAGCCACACTGATCACATCAAATATGGATCCGATAGCATTTTGGATGAATTCGGTTTTATTTAATGCAAAATTGTTTTCCTCAGTAGGTTTAAGTCCTCTTTTTGCTCGAAGTAAACCGGTCATTTCATTTTCTAAAGCAACCAACCCAATATCATCTGTTTTTCCTTTCACCGCGATCGATGGCTCAATACCGTTTCTCCCGGTGTAGTACATTTTGTTGAAAGCTCCATAGGGAATCAGGCAAGCTTCATCCTTGGACGGTAGGTCAAATAATCCCTCTCCCTCTTCCTCGAAGACTCCAATTACCACGAATTTCATCCCTTTGATTTTGACTTCTTTGCCGATGATTTCCTGTCCAGGGTAAAGTGTATTTGCGATTTTCCGACCTAGGATCGCAAAATTCCGAGCCGCATTGATCTCAGATTCTGAAAAGTATCTGCCTTCTTCCAATGCTACTTCGAAGACGTCCTGATAAGTATAAGCTACTCCAGTCAACTGCATCCCTTCGTAGGCATTACTTTCAGCTTTGATGATAGTATTCGAAGAAGCTGAAATCGTCACGGCTTCAGCAGTGGTGAGTCGCTCCTGAAGAAATTTATACTCCGATACTGTTCCTGGAGGCCTTCTGAAATATTTCCACCAAGGATAATCCTGTGGACCATTTGCAAAGGGAAAACGATCCACTCGCATTACATTGGTTCCTAAAAAAGAAAAGGAAGACCGGATATTATTCTCCAGCGAATCAACTAAAGTAAATACTGCGATAATCGCAAAAATACCCACCGTGACTCCGAGAAGTGATAGTATTGTACGGGTTAGGTTGGCCTTTAGTGCAGAAATTGCAAACCTGAAACTTTCCCAGGTAAGTTTGAAAAAGAGCATAGTGTTACTAGTTGGTTAAAACAATTTGTCAAGTTAGCTGAAGTTGGGCATTATTGTTAGTATCTTTGCATTTTTTAGAGTAATTCTTACATCACTCAGAAATTTAAAACATCTCTATGAAATTATCGGATTTCAAATTTGAAGTACCAAAGAAATTAATCGCCTTGCACCCATCTCCTAATCGAGATGAATCACGCTTAATGGTCGTGCATCGAAAGACCGGGCAAATCGAGCATCGAGTTTTTAAAGACATCACAGAGTACTTCAATGAAGGAGATGTTTTTGTCAATAATGACACAAAAGTCTTCCCCGCGAGATTGTACGGAAACAAGGAAAAAACAGGAGCAGAGATTGAAGTATTTCTTCTTAGAGAATTAAACCAAGAGCTCAAATTATGGGATGTTTTGGTAGATCCAGCTCGTAAAATCAGAGTAGGAAATAAACTTTATTTTGGAGACTCTGATCTTGTAGCTGAAGTGATTGACAACACGACTTCCAGAGGTCGTACTATTAGATTTTTGTTTGATGGGACAGATGAAGAGTTTCATAAGACTATCGATACCCTAGGCGAAACGCCACTCTTGAAAGAATTCATTGATCGAAAAGTAGAGGCTGAAGATCGAGAGCGTTATCAAACTGTCTTTGCAAAAAATGTAGGAGCTGTAGCCGCACCAACCGCAGGTTTGCATTTCACACCTCATTTATTGAAGCGTTTGGAGCTTCTTGGAGTTGAAGTGACTCCGATTACTTTGCACGTAGGTCTAGGTACATTCAGACAAGTGGATGTAGAGGACTTGACTAAGCATAAGATGGATTCTGAGAATTACTTTATTCCTGAAGAGACTGTTGTGCACGTAAATAAGGCACTCGATGCTAAAAAGCGAGTGGTTTCCATTGGTACTACTGTTTTGAAAACTGTAGAATCTTCTGTTACAGCAAATAATAGATTGAAAGTAAGCAATGGCTGGACGGATAAGTTTATCATTCCTCCCTATGATTTCAAAATCGCAAATGCTTTGGTCACCAACTTTCACCTTCCTGAGTCAACTTTATTAATGACTACCTCAGCATTTGGCGGCTATGATTTGATCATGAAAGCTTATAAAGAAGCAATAAAAGAGAAATATCGATTCTTCTCCTACGGGGATGCGATGTTGATCCTCTAATTAGTGAAAGCCCCAATCTTGGGGCTTTTTTTCTTTCCAACAGAAAATTTCTCAATTTTCAACTCAGGAAGTTTTTATAGCAGATGAACAAAGCAGCAATTCTTGTAGCCGGAGGAAAAGGAACTCGAATGGGAGGAGCTATTGCCAAGCAATATTTACCCATTGGCGGTAAGCCGATCTTAATGCGGACACTGGAAGTCTTCTACAATTTGGATAATGAGATTGATTTAATTTTAGTCCTCCCAGGATCTGATTTTGAATTCTGGGAAAAACTTTGCCAATCCTACGATTTTTCAATTCCTCATCGCTTGGTAGCGGGCGGTAATTCTAGATTCCAATCAGTGAGAAATGGGCTAAATCAGCTTCCAGAATCTACCGACCTTGTTGCGATTCACGATGGAGTGAGACCCTTTGTGGACCCAAAAGTAATCGTCGAAAGTTTTGAGGTCGCAGCTAAGTCTGGAAGTGCCATTGCTGTCATTCCTCTAAAAGATTCCATCCGGAAAGTCACTGATGATGGAAAGTCTTTTTACCAAGAGCGACAACACTTCAGATTAGTTCAGACTCCGCAGACTTTCCAAGTAAGTAAAATCAAAAAGGCTTTTGAGGTCGAAGAACTTCCCCAATTCACAGACGATGCGACAGTATATGAGCATCAAGGCTGGCAGGTAGAGCTGATCGCCGGAAATCCGGAGAATATCAAAATCACTTCGCCTGAAGATATGGATTATGCCGAATTCCTTGCTTCAACTGCGAATAGGTAAAACTGTGCATCGCATTTTCGCCGACTAATTCGCGAGTTTTACCGACTTTTCAGCCCCCTTAGTCGATCGGTTATTCTTCACATATTGTGATTGAAGTAGGTTTGACCATCATTTAAAACCATTCTATCATGAGCAAACTAAAACAACGTAATGACGGCGGAATAATTTTCGGATTTATAATCTTAGGCGTAGGTGTATTGCTTCTTCTAAGGAAGCTTGGGATCTTTTTTCCAGATTGGATTTTATCTTGGCCGATGATCTTGATCGCTGTGGGTTTTTTTACTTTAATCAAGCATGAGTTCAAAAGCTTTTTTGGGGTAGTCGTCTTGGCTGTCGGAGTTTATTTCCTTTTTGAGCAGGAATTCGACTTCGACTTCGGATTACAACGCTACATCTTTCCAATCATTCTGATTGCTCTTGGATTCTATTTGATCACACAGAAGCGGCGAGAAAACAAAGTTATCGATGACATCCGATCTCAAATTAAAACAGGGGCATCGAAGTTTTCCAGCGCGATGAATTCTGATTTGAATGAAGGAGAAACATACGGAAATTCAGGATTTACTGGAATGGGAGGTACCTTGGGATCAACTTTTTCAGATCGGGTGAATATTGATGCGATTTTTAGTGGAGTCAATAAGCGGGTGATGTCTAAGAATTTTCAAGGTGGAAAGTTGACTGCAGCATTTGGAGGGATAGATCTGGATTTGACTCAATCTGATTTCTCTGGGATTGTTACCCTTCAAGTCGATGTGATTTTCGGAGGAATGAAACTGATCGTGCCACCGCATTGGGATGTCAGAACAGAAGTGAGCAACATTGCAGCGGGAGTAGAGGATAAACGAATCTACCGCCAATCTGAAGTGGATACGGATAAGGTTCTCCTAATCAAAGGCACAATATTCTTTGGAGGTTTGGAAATCAAATCTTATTAACGAGATTCAAAAAGGTATCTAAAACCGAAAAATTTTGTTTGCAAAAGCCTTTTCCAATCCTCACAAAGCTAAATGGATCATCCAAGGAGCCGGACTCATCTGGTTTCTTGGATGTTTTTTGCTCCTTTATTTCTATGGGATTGAGCTGACTTTAGCATTGGCTGATTCAGGTTTATTCACCTTGGGTTTTATGCTTGGAGTATTTGTGCTGGAGCGAATTTTTAGCTTTTATATTCCCAAAGGTGGAAATAACTGGCTGTTATTGATTATTCCGCTTCTGATGAGCTTGATCACCGTTTGGGCACATGGTTACATCCAAAGTTGGGTTTTTGATGATCCAGACTACACTCAATTCCTGCTGGATCATAGGTATCTACGTTTGGCAATATTGGGACTGGCAGAAGTTCTGGTCACACTGATCGCCATCGTAGTTTCCAAGTTGGAGCAGCAGGATGCCTCTCAACAGCGCGAAGCAATGATGAATGAGCTTTCAAAAGAAGCAGAACTGACCCAACTCCGCCAACAACTCCAGCCTCATTTCTTATTCAACAGTCTTAATTCGATCAATGCATTGGTTGTTTCTCA
>JBBQDY010000118.1:0-8617 GCA_038320155.1 Cytophagales bacterium | reverse complement strand
TCGGAGGGAATTAGATCCGGTTCCAATCAGGATTTTGTTTCAGATCGGAACACGCATTTGCGGGGAATACATATTGGGTAAATAAAGTTTATTTCCTACACGAATATCTTGTTTTTACTCTTGCCAGCAGGAATCTCATTTTCTACATCAACGTCAGGCATCGGTCACCAAACAACGGTCACCGAACATCGGTCAACGGTCACCGAACATCGGTCAACGGTCACCAAACATCAGACCTCACTCACCAAACATCCGTCACCAAACATCGGACATCATACATCGGACATCTATCACCAAACATCGGTCATCCAACATCTAACATCGGACACCATACATCGAAAATCAGTCACCAAACATCGGACATCGGTCACCAAACATCGGACATCGGTCACCAAACATCGGACATCGGTCACCAAACATCGGACATCGGTCACCAAACATCGGACATCGGTCACCTAACATCCAACATTTTCAGCTACACCAACTTCATCGCTTCCGGATCCCATAGAATTGGTTTTTCTTGGGCAATACTCAAGTTGCAAGCTATTGAAGGCGCAGCCGCACGAAGGCCAAAAGTGGCATCTTCTAGGACTGGGGAACCTTCACGGATTCCATTGAAAAATACTTTCAAGTGATCTAAGCGATCGTCATAGCCTTTTTCGGCTACAAATGAGATCGGCTCATTTCTGGTAAATCCACCCCCTTTTTCATCTCCGTAAGTAGACTTGTACCACTTTTCAAATTCCATTTTTTCCTCTTTGGAAAAGCTAGTAAAGCTATCGTACCCCCCAAATCCAGGTGCTGCACTTCTCTTGAGGGTATTCACGGTGTAATCATTCCACCCGATGGTGATGACTCCATTTGTACCAACCAATTTGACACCGAATTCTCCTTTACCTTCCCCATCGCAGAGATTGACTCTGGTAGTCACCTGAAAGGAATCATGTCGCTCATTTTTTGGATAAGTCATGAGGGCGTTGATGACATCGTAGGCATCGCGGCCGTCTTTCCAATATTTTAAATCCCCTGCACTAAAGATCTTATTGGGTCCATGAGAATCGGTAATGGTATGGACTGTCGTCAACAGGTGAACGATCAAATCTCCCGCAGCACCGGTTCCATATTCGCTGTAATTTCTCCATCTGAAAAAGCGCGTGGCATCAAAAGGAATTTTTGGAGCGTAACCCAAAAACGTATCAAAATCAACTGTTTCTGGACTTGCATCTGTTGGTATGGAGTAGTTCCAAGCACCATTTGCAGTAGTTCGATCACAATAGGCTGACACAAAAGTCAAGTCTCCAATCATTCCTGATTCAAGTACTTTCTTGGCTTCTAACACCGCGACTGAGCTAGCCCGCTGACTTCCAACCTCAAATACCTTTCCCGTAGCTTTTTGTGTGTCGATGATGGCCTGACCGTCTTCGATACGTTGCACCATAGGTTTTTCGCAGTACACGTGCTTTCCCGCTTTCATCGCATCGATGGCAATCCGCTGATGCCAATGGTCCGGGGTACAGATCAACACCGCATCAATATCCGGACGAGCCAAAAGCTCTCGATAATCCATGGTTGTAAATAGATCTTTCCCCCATTTCTCTTTGGCGTATTCGATCCTTCCTGTATAGAGGTCACAAGCTGCTACGAGCTCCACGCCATCGACCAATAATGCGGTATCGGTGTCATAGTGTCCAATTATTCCAGCACCAATCAATCCGATTCTGATCTTGTCATTGGATGAAGTCTTGATTTGTGATCTGAGTTGGATAGACTTTGCAGAAGCCTGATTTGTGATTCCTGCGCCAATTGAGGCTAGGGCCAAACTTCCGCTCGCCTTTTTGAGAAAGTCTCTACGTTGATTTTTCATGGTCTTGGATTTGAATGTTAAAAGCGGGGTTAATATGATTCATTTTCTATATAAAGACAATTAATGCTAGATAAATGGTCCTAAATCAATGGAATTTGACTTTTAGAAATTTAGTAACTCCTGGTGAAATTGGATAAAATCAATCTGATTATCCGCAATGATGCCAGTGACCTCTTTTTCTTAGCTTATCTGGCTGGAAGACCCGCCACGGCGAGGCAGGCCGATGACGTTCCGATAGCCATCGGAAGAAGTACCGGAAATGCTAGTGTTTACCATATTAAGTCGCTTTTTGCCTTTTACTGGTGCTATTGCGGATAAACATTTTATGATAAAATCAATTTGGTACTTATTCCGGAAAAACGGTAAAAAATCAATTTAGTGGCGAATTAGATCAAGTCAACTGTTTTTAAAAAAACTGATTTTATTGGTTATCGATATCAGATCGGATAATTATTAAGGTCAGAAAAAAAATCAAACCTTTTTTCATCTAAATGATTATAAAAATGACCGATAGTCATTATGAAGATAAACAAGCACCAAACCCCAGAAATCCGAAAGCAACAAATTCTACTAGCGGCGGAAATAGTCTTGCTAAAAGATGGGATCCAGAATTTCACCATCGATCAAGTAATCGCTCATGCTCAGATTGCAAAGGGAACAGTCTACAAATACTACAAAACAAAAGATCAACTTTTAGCCGAATTATCCATTAAATCAGTCAGTATGATGTTTGGAGAGTTTAAAAAGTCTGTTTTAGATCAGGAATCCAGCATTTCCAAAATCCGCGCAGTGTGCATGGCCTGCTTCCAGTTCTACCGCAATAGCCCCCAATATTATAGCCTACTGAACTACTTTGAGCAGCATGGAAATGATGAAGAACGAGAGGAATATTTGAAAGTAAGTATGGCACTCCAACAATTTATTGAGCAGATCATAGATGAAGGAAAAAAGTCAGGAGAGATTAACGCTAATCTAGAAACTCGATTTATTGATTACATCATTTGGGCCTGCTGTGTAGGAGTTATTCAGTTTATAGACTCAAAAAAGGGCCTAATTCCTGATTTAAAGCAAATTAATCAAGAGAAATTGATTGAAACCTTCTCTTACATTATTACCTCAGGATTATCAATTTGAATATTTTAAACAATTGTGACTAATAGTCATTTTAAAAATGTACCCAATATTTAAATATAAAAACCTTACTACTAATCCTTTTCCCCTTTAACAAATGAAAAAGAACCTTTACCAAACCTATTTACCCTTCCTTTTTCTGGCGCTCCTGATTCAAAGTTGCGGTGGAGAATCCTCGGTAGATGAAGCTTCCGATCAGAAGATAGAAACCATAGGAATGATCCAAAAGAGCAAGCTGCTGCTTTTGGAAGTCAGCTCAAAAAATAAGCAAGTCGAAGAATTAATCAGTGGGCGAGTGATCGCCAAAAACGAGACGCAACTCTTTTCGGAGGTTCAGGGATTAATCCTGCCAAGTTCAATTTCCATGAAACCTGGAATAAGTTTTAGAAAAGGGCAAACACTGGTATACATTGAATCGGAGGAGTTTGGTCTCAATCTTCAATCAGAGAAAAGTGCCTTTCTAAATACTTTAACTGGTATTATGCCTGATTTAAAGTCCGATTATCCGGATAATTATCCAGAATGGCTTCGGTATCTGGAAACTATTGATATAAATCAACCTTTGGCGGAACTTCCAACCACGAAGTCCAAAGCCGAGAAATTTTTCGTGACTTCTCGTGGTGTATATACTTCTTTTTACAGTCTCAAGGCTCTAGAAAATAGACTAAGTAAGTATTCCATAGCAGCGCCATACAACGGAATCATAACCAAAGCAATGGTAGATGTAGGAGGATTGGTTTCTCCTGGTCAACCACTTGCCACCATTATCAGCAATGAGTTTGAAATCGAATCTGGAGTTTCGCTTAAGGTAGCATCTCAGCTAAAGGTAGGTGAGGAGATCTCTTTTTCGAGTAACGAAATGTCTGGTTCTTGGATCGGAACACTCATTCGAGTTGTAGGAACTATTGATGCTCAAACTCAAAATATTCCAGTTTACTTCCAAATCAGTGGTCAGAATATCAAGCCTGGAATGTATCTGAGAGGGGCTTATAGATCAGCTAGCTTTGAAGATGTCTATGTGATTCCAAGTTCTGCCCTCGGAAGAGATCAATCAGTTTTGATTTTGCAAGGAGATCTCATCATCAGCAAACCAGTCGAAACTGTCCAAATCATCCAGGATTCAATCTTAGTAAAAGGTCTTTCTGCTAAAGATCAGGTGATTTTAACACAGTTTGCAGAACCGGTAGCCGGTAAAAAAATCGTGCAATAAGATGAAAAATATTATTGAATTCTTAGCGCAACGTCCCAAGACGGTAGATATCCTGATTGGTTTGATATTGGTGGTTGGCCTGATCTCTCTGGTCAATATGCGATCAAATTTTCTTCCTCCTGAACCTGTTAACTTTATTACGGTCAATGTAGTCTATCGAGGGGCTTCTCCCCAAGAAGTGGAAGAGGATGTCATTAATAAAATCGAAGATAAACTCGAAGGCCTCAAAGGAATTGATCGGGTAACTTCAACTGCTTCAGAAAGCTTTGCAACTATCAGAATCGAACTTACAGAAGATGCGGATCGAAATGAGGTCGTGTTGGATATCAACAATGCAGTAAACGGCATTACCACTTTCCCGCAGGGAATCGATACGCCTGTAATCGCAAAAGAGGAAATCCTGAACTATACCATGACACTTGGAGTGGTAGGCGAAGGAAGTGTCCGACTGCTTAAAGATTATGCAAAAGGCATCAAAGATGAATTGATCCTAAATCCAAGTTTGTCCCAAATTTTCATCTTAGGCTATCCTGATGAGGAAATTGAAGTGAAACTTCGAGAGAACGACCTTCGGGCTTACCAATTGACCTTTGAGGAAGTTGCGAATGCAATAAACAGTAGTAATTTAAAAGCATCAGGTGGTGAGTTGGAAACTGGAAAGCAGCGGATTTTGATCCGATTGGACAGTCGAAAATACTTTGCAAAAGACCTACTTAATATCACTGTTAAAGCGACACCCGATGGGAAAGTTGTGTATCTCCAAGATATCGCAGATGTGCAGGATCGCTTTGCCAATAAACCTGATCAAAGTTTTGTCAATGGAGATCCGGCGGTGACGCTGAAGGTATTCAGCCGAAACAATGAAGATATTCTTGATAATGCTGAGATCCTTAATGCCTATGTGAAGGATTTCAATTCAAAAAATGAATTGTTTCAACTGATCATAATCGAGGATCGCGCAATTCCTTTGAGCGATTCAATTTCTCGATTAGTCAATAATGCTTGGCAAGGGATCCTTTTGGTATTGATTGTATTGGGATTGTTTTTAGATCCGAGGATTGCCTTTTGGGTTGCGTTCAAAATCCCGGTGGCTTTGCTCGGAATGTTTATCCTCAGCTATTTCTATGATCTGACGATCAATCAGGTTTCGCTTTTTGGGACAATTATCGTATTGGGAATCATCGTCGATGACGGGGTAGTGGTTGCTGAAAACATCTATGAGAAATTCATGAAGGGACTCACACCACTCCAGGCTGCTATTCAAGGTACAATAGAGGTGATTCCCGCAATAGTTTCTTCACTTCTAACGACCGCTTTTGCATTCAGCATTTTCTTCTTTTTTGATGGCCAATTAGGCGATTATTTCTCAGATGTGGCATTTGTAGTCTGCGGAACCTTATTCGTGGCTTTGCTGGAAAGTTTGTTTTTCCTTCCAGTTCACATTGCAAGATCGAAAGCGTTAAGACGTGATGATAAGCCTTGGAAAATCACTCAGATTACCAATAATTCCCTGCTTAGATTCCGTGATAAATTTTATTCCAAGCTGATTCGGTCCAGTTTGAGATTACCGATAATTCCTATAATTGTCGTCTTGATTGCCATGGTTTTGACGATTGCTGCTCTTGGTTCAGGATTGATCAAGGGCACATTTTTCCCAAACATCGATCAAGATCAGGTGACTGCAAGTTTAGAATTGCCGCTGGGAACTGATGAGAAAATCGTTCGGGAAAAGCTCGATCAGATTGAAGCTGCGGTTTGGGAAGTGAATGAAGAATACTCCGTTGAGCGAGACGATGATCTTCAGGTTGTTCGATATGTAGAGAAAGTAATTGGGCCAAAGAGTAATGAAGGATATCTGAATATCTACATGCTCGAAGGTGATACCCGAAATATCCTTTCCTATGAGTTCGCAAGTAAAATCAGGGATAAGGTGGGGCCAATTCCCGAAGCAAGAAACCTTTCGTATACCAGTTTGTCTGCTTTCGGTAAGCCGGTCTCAATTGCCTTGATAGGCAAAAACGAAGAAGAGTTACGGACTGCCAAAACGATGCTGCGCCAATATTTGGAAAAGCAAGAGGACTTGAAAGATGTGACCGATACCGATAAACTTGGTATGCCGGAATTGGAAATGACTTTGAATGATAACGCGCGATTGCTTGGATTCTCTGAAGCTCAGGTTTTTGATCAGATCAGAAAAGGATTCTTTGGACTCCAGGCGCAAAGTTTACAGCGGGGAGATGAAGAGGTCAAAATCTGGGTAAGATATGATGTGGAAGATAGAAGATCCGTTCGGGACCTGGAGAATATGCGCTTAACGACACGTGATGGGGCTTCTTATCCAATGAGTCAATTGGCAACTTTCAATTATAAAACCAATGTAACAGAGATCAATCACCAATCCGGTGAGCGAGAAATGCGGGTAGAAGCCGATAAAGCTAATTTGATGGTATCGGTTCCAGCAATTCTTGGAGATGCAGAAGCGACGGTGCTGAAAGAGATTCAAGAGCGATTTCCAAGAATCCGATACACTCTAGAAGGTGAAGCGAGACTATCCGGTAAAACCCAAAGCTCAAGTCAGGGACCGACAACCTTGGTATTTATCCTGATTGTGGCAACGCTGATGCTTAACTATCGCTCTGTGGGTAAAACCATGGCAATCTTAGCTATGCTTCCATTTGCTTTTGTTGGAGTTGCCTGGGGCACTTTCATTCATGGAATTCCCGTCAGCATCTTCTCCTTTTTGGGAATGATCGCACTCTGGGGAATCTTAATTAATAATGGACTGGTACTCGTCTCCACCTACAATGAAAATATTCTGCAGGGAATGAAATTGAAAGATGCCTTGGTGGAAGCAGCCATTTCCAGATTCAGACCAATCGTTTTGACCACGATCACTACCGTTTTTGGATTGGCGCCATTGCTATTGAGCAATTCAGTAAGTGCCCAGTTTATCAAACCAACTGCAATTGCGATTGCTTATGGATTGATTTTCGGATTGGTGCTTTCACTTACTTTCCTGCCCGCAGTTTTGCTTTTGATCAATGGATTGAAATATCGAGTGCATCGAATATTCAATAAAAATTCAGAGAAAGATCCGGAACAACTTGATGAAGTCCTGAAAGAAATTAATAACGAATTAGCCTAAATCGTATGAAAAAGATATTTATCAGTTTACTGTTGGTTCAAGCTTTCGTATTTCCGCTTTACAGTCAAACCACCTCAGCGGATCAAATTTTAACCTTGGAAGATGCCATTGATTTGGCAATCGTCAACAATAAACAATTGAAAATCCAGCGTAATCGTGTTGAAATCGCTGAGAACAATGTGTTCAAAGGCAATGCGGGTCTGATGCCAAGTGTACGATTAGCAAGTGACGCGAGACTATCGGAGAACAATGCCAATATTGATATTCGAACCTTCACAGACAATCCACCTCTAGTCAAATTGGAAGAAACCGGAGTCCAATCTACCACGCTCAGTGCGGGAGTTCGGGCGGATTATTTGTTGATCGGAGGATTAGGTGGAAAATACCGCTATAAACTTCTGGAGAACGAACGAAGCATTTCTCGTTATCAGCAAGAAGTGGTCTTGAATGAGTTGGTTTTAGGTATTTCTACGCTTTACCTCGATATCGCCAAGCTCCAAAGTCGGGAAGAGTTGCTTATTGAGAATGTGGAGATCAGTCGTGAGCAATTGACTAGAATCGAAAATCAGATTGAGTTTGGCCAAGCGACCGGAGCTTTAGCTTTGTCAGCGAAAACCGATATTAATCAGGAACTCGATGCGCTTGATAATGTCCTCTTGCTGAAAAACAACCTGATCAAAGAGCTAAATTTCTTAATGGGAATCGAACCTGAGACCGCCTATCTGGTGGCAGTAACATTTGTTGATCCCGCCGTAATGGAAGTGCAGGAATTGAAAGCTAAGGTGATTGAAAACAATCCAGCCTTGAAGATTAATTCTGAGTTTGTGATGGTATCCAACAATCAATTGAAAGTTAGAGAATCTGTCAAATATCCATCTTTGAATGCTTTCGCAGATTATGGCTATTTCCGTCAGGATAACGAAGTCCAGCAATTGGCAAAACTAGAAACCCTAGGATACACTGCGGGACTATCGCTTAGCTTCACGGTCTTTGATGGAAAGCGTGTCAATCAGGGGATCCGAAATGCTAAAATCGAAATTGAAAACTCGCAGACTCAACTTTCCTTAGCGGAAGATGAATTGGTCAAGGAGGCTGTCAAAGAGCAAAGCCAATTGGTGATTTTGAAGACAAAGCTTGGCCGACAGCAAAATGACCTCGCTACATTTGAGGATAATTTTAGCAGAACTCAGGATCGATTCGATCGAGGATTGGCAAGTTCTTTGGACCTAAGGGAAGCCCAGCGCTCGCTCTTTAATGCACGAATTGG
>JBBQDY010000117.1:0-8621 GCA_038320155.1 Cytophagales bacterium | reverse complement strand
TTGCCTCGCAAAGTCTCCAAAAAAGCAGTCAGCAAAGCTCCGGAATTGGCAACAATTGCCCAGTGAGTCCCTTCTTTCCAATCAAACGAAAGTTGATCAAAAGCGGGAGCGCCTTTGAAAGTCACATGAGCTTGATGGATTTGAATGAGGGAATCGGACAAGGATTGTGTTAAGTCAAATTGGACTTCAACTTAATAAAAAATCATTTCCTATCCTTACTGTCAATCAGAATCGTGACGGGGCCATCATTGGTTAGCGAAACTTTCATATCCGCACCAAATTCTCCAGTGCCAATGGGTTTTCCCAGTTCGGATTCTAAAGTTTGGATAAAATTTTCATAGAGTGGAATAGCGACCTCAGGTCTTGCAGCCTTGATGTAGGAAGGACGATTTCCTTTTTTGGTACTGGCATGCAGGGTAAACTGAGAGATCAATAAAACCTCGCCAGCTACCTCCATGACACTTTTATTCATGACCTGATTTTCATCAGGAAAAATTCTAAGGTTTGCGATCTTTTTGGAAAGCCAATAAATATCTTCTTTTCCATCAGCTTCCTCTATCCCAACGAGGATTAGCAAACCCACACCCATTTCGGATTTGACCTTACCTTCGATTTTCACTGAAGCTTCAGCAACTCGCTGGATTACTACAATCATTTGCTTAGGTCTTGCATTTGGCCTGATTCGATTATTTCTACCGCGGAGGAGTTTGCTTCCAATGCTTTAATGACCATAGATTTTGCGACTTGGTGATCATAGATAGGCCGGATGTTTTTCAAGAGTTTTAGCCAGATCAGTGGCTTTGTCATCACCTTAGCAATCTCCTCTCCCAATCTAAAATTGGATCTATTCCCCAATAAGAGCGAAGGTCTGAAAATCCCGAGGTATCTAAATCCTATCTCTTTCAAGTCTTCTTCAAGTTTACCTTTGACTTGATTGTAGAAAATCTTCGACTCCGAATCGGCTCCTAAGGCAGACACGTTTAAGAATTTCTTAGCTCCCAGTTTTCTTGCAAAGAGCGCATATTCGAGAACCATTCCATGATCAACTGCTTCAAACTTTTCCTTTGAACCGGCATCCTTGATAGTGGTGCCAAGCGAAGAGAAGGCATGAATCTCTGCTGTTTTCTCATTGATTGCTGTACGTATAGCATGATTATCGCCTCCGAGATCTTTCTCAGATAGCTTTGAATCCAAATCCCAGGTATTGAGCATAATCATGTCCCCCTCGATTTGGACCAGCTTTCCATGCTTTAGGGACAACTTTCGCCTCCCGATACTCAATACATAATCATAAGTTGGATTTTGTAATAATTGATGCAGTAGCTGCATACCTACCAGACCAGATGTGCCTATCAGAATAGCGATTTTCATAGCAGGAAGATAGATCTAAACAATTCCATTAATTCTCTTTCCAAGGATTGATTTTTGTCTTTGGCATACCAAAGATGTGTTCCTTCAGAAAATTCTTTCGGAGAAACTCCCAGGGCATCTTGCTTATAGGCCTTTAACCGATCTTTGAGATATTCCGGCTTTGGACCCCAAGTACCCATCACATGAGTCAAGTCTTTGGTTAAAATGATCAACTTTGGAATAGATCGCGCTCTTTCGGTCAAATATTCATCCATCAACTCGGGATGCTCATCTCTCAAAACCAATCTAAGTTCAATATGAGGATTCAATTCTGCAAGTTTTACTAAAAATGGAATACTTTGAGCCGCATCACCGCACCAAGCTTCTGTAATTACCAACCAAATCTGA
The DNA here is from genome assembly GCA_038320155.1 of Cytophagales bacterium. GTDB lineage: Bacteria > Bacteroidota > Bacteroidia > Cytophagales > Cyclobacteriaceae > Algoriphagus. The sequence goes on along the minus strand of JBBQDY010000117.1, from coordinate 6,863 downwards.
GGTATATCAATTGAGTTGATCGCCTTTTCGATTTCAGGTGAAACTCTGGCTGTCTTATCCCATCGATTCATCCGCTTCACGTTCATCCGGGTATAGTCCAGGTATGCTTCAGTGTGAATGGGTCCTGTGGTTTTGTTTTCAGCCAAAAGTTTATCAATCATTTCCCGATAGGACTGATAGGTTTGACTATTTTCAATCAGTTCGGGTGTAATTAGTTTAATAGATTGGTCTAGCATTTTTTGAAGATTTAGTGACCAGAACAGGCTCTACTAAATTTGAGTTCTTTCCCAATCCAAAAAATCAGAAACTTCTTCTTTTACCTTCGCATATATCGCCAAGATGACAGAAATATCATCTGCAAAGCCAAAAACACCCAGAAAATCAGGGATGATGTCTATAGGAGAAACAAAATAAACCAGTCCAAGTATAATCAATCCAAGTGTGCTCCCAGAGAGCTTATGACTGCCATTGAAATGAGATTTCACCATCCGGATGAAAACCGAAACCGGCTCGATCAATCGCTTTACATATTGATTTTGACCCGCTTGACTTATTTTTTTTCCAACGTTACCCAAGAGCTCACGCACTTTTCCTTCCTGTTTGGCCAGGGCATCTACCTGCTTTCCAAACAGTGATTTTGCTTTTTCGATGAGTTTACCGGGTTGTTTTTCCATGACTAGAAATAAATATTAATTTCAGCTTTCACTTGTTTCAGCGCATAGCCGATGGTGTCATTCTTCCGATCTAGAGAGGTTGCAAAAATCGCTTTGGCAAGATCTATTCCTTTTGCCTCTGCATCGATCGATTGTCTGCTCAGGTTGATAATGGTCGTCACTTCTTCTACTCCACGCTTGATCGCTTCCCAAGTTTCCTCAGAGAAATAGACTTGCTGAGAAAAATTATGATTGAACTCCTCACGCACTTCGTTCAAAAGTTGGCTGTACAATTCGTTAGAAGTAAAGGCAGTAGGATTTGATCGTCTCACTAAATTATTTGGAGTGATTCGCTCGAGGAAAAGGCAAAGCCGCTCTGCCGCTTGAAGGCGAATAGGGAGAATTACTTCCGTATTTTTAGTTTTTAGCTCGACTATCATCTTCTCGCGATCCTTAGATAGAAATGATACCACTACCAGATACATCCCGTACAGTACAATTCCTGCAGGAAGCAAGATTTTCAACAAATCGACAAAGTATTCCATAGTTTAGATTTATCCTCGAATTTGCATAATTAATCGTTTCAAGAATATTTTTGTAAGTATAAATTTGAAAGCTAAACGAACCAAATCTTTTAGGATTTAATTCTCCAACCATGATTACTCCCATAAAAATCACTCCAAAAGCCGAGACAGAGATAAAAAACATCATGACGAATAAAAATATACCTGCTGATTATCATCTTAGAGTCGGTGTGAAAGGTGGGGGTTGCGGGGGGATGTCCTATTCGCTTGGTTTTGATAAACCCAAACCTGAAGATCAGCATTTTGAGATTGATGGAATCCAGGTGCTTATCGAAAAGCGTCATTACATGTTTCTAATGGGGATGCTCATCGATTTCTTTGAGGGAGATGAAGCAAGAGGCTTTACTTTTATTAATCCTGACCTTCCAAAAAGACACGATCAGGGATAATAATAACGTAGCGAATATTCATTGTTGTCAATGAGTAAATATGATTGGCAGGTACGATTCACAGAGGAAATTAATGAGTTTTTTAGGCAAACGCCCCCCTAAACCTCTTTGAAAGTGGTTCCTACTGCCAGCACCAAAAAACCGATCAGTAATAGGATGTAATTATTTTCACTCAAAATCTGAACATCGGCGTAGTGGCCTATAATTCCAAGTACACCACATACTAATCCGATAATCCAGGTAATTTTTTTAGGTGCTGAGGGGCTTTTCATATTATTTTTTATTGGTGAATTTTTAATGTTAAACTCTAAAATATGGTTTATTTAACTATGATTATTCGGGATTCTGACACTTGCCAGATTTAATTAGGGCATAGACTGACGCAAAGCTGTTTGGGTGATTTGAGACCCTTATTTGGTCAAAATAATAAATTCTGACTATGAATTTTTTGAAGATTACTGAGGGATTCCCGCATGAATCATCCTTGATAAAGAATTTTAAGGAGAAAAGGATCGAGAAAAGGGTAATCTGTAAGAATTGTAAGTGTTATTCTGATTCTTCAACTTGCGCTCACAGAAAATGGGGAACGAAGATTTGAGGAGTAAGCTATCGGAAATCAACTTTGCAAATCAAAATCCCTCAAATCCCGGTTTTACCTGATCCCAAAAATCATCTAACCCAATTATTCTGGGTTTTAAAAATGAGATGATCGCTGGCCAATCTTCCTCATTCATTACATCTGCACCATTTAATATTTTTTCGATTCTGCTGACTGGCTGCCCAAATTCATTGGGTACTAAAAGTTTCCAGTCCCATTCCTCTCCCACGCATGCCTCCAAGATCTTTTTCAATTGGAGAAATTGATCAAAATACAATTCCTGAAGCTCTTCATCAACATGGGCAATCTCAATCCCAATAGAAGCAAATCCTCGCTCCGATTTCATTCGAAAATAGATGTCTCGGACCCCAGTTTTGTAATTCGGCCAATTCACTCGGAATCCAGAAGCACTCGGAACTGGCTTCATGTATTGTCCGAATTTGATCCAAAACTCCTTTCTTATGGCTGAGCTTTCTGCCTTTGAATACATCTTTTACTGGTAGTCTTCCGGATAAAAAATAGTAACTGCAGAGTACTTGACCAAACCTCCCAGTGCCGGATGATGCTTCTTCAAGGTGATTTTGACTTGCCTAGTTTTAGGAAAAGCGATCAAAATATCTTTGACTATCACATTGCCCAAATGTTCCAAAAGCTTCACTTTGACATCCATTCTGGATTTGATCAATTGGTATAGCTTCGAATAGTCCACGGTATCTTTCAGTGCATCTGACTCCATTGCAGTTTTGAAATCAGTATCTAATTCCAAATCAACCGTGAAGCGATTTCCGAGAATTGATTCCTCTGGATATGCGCCATGATAAGCGTGAAACTCTATTCCTTCGAGCGTAACTTTTCCCATTAATCAAATTGGTCAAAGAAGGATCCAGATTGATTTTTAGATTCTTCCGGTTTTTTGCTTGGCTCTTCGTGAGTTCGTCGCGCCTCTGCTTTCACTTTAGATTCACGCAAAACCTCTTCTTCGCCTTCATCCTCTTCTTTCAAAGTCACTTGCTCGGCTTTAAGCACGGCACTTTCGATTATTTCTGGAGCCTCATCTTCTAAAAGCTCTTCCTCCACTTCCATTTCAGAATTCAGAGATTCATCTTGGATTTCAAGTTCGATCTCTTCCTCGATAGTTTCCATTTCCACAAAGGGAACCTCTTCGATTACTGGTTCAGGCACATATTCTTCCTGAATCGGAGGAGCAGCGTCCAAAGTCGCAATATTTGCAAAAGTGAATGCCTGTGATCTGCTGAGCTCTTCGATAGCACGCTGATGTGCTTTGGCATCTATTCGGTTGAAATGGGCGTCCGAAAGATCTATCTGGTTCAGTGCATCTTGTGCGATCCGCTTTAGGCTTTTGACCATAGCGTCGCGTTGTTCGACCAAGCCTTCGTATGATCTCACCAGTCCTTGCATACTTTCTCTGAGCTCTACAATTGTTTCTTTTGCCTTGGTCTCTGCAGCATTGATCAAGGTGGCGGCATCTTGCTCTGCTTTTCTTCTTGCATCAGACAGCAATTTGTTGGCATTGAAAGAGGCATGTGCAGCGGTCTCATTTGCTTCTGAGACAATTAAATCAGCTGCTTCATTTGCCTCTCCAATAATTGCGGCACCAGTGTCTTCCGCAGTTTTGAGCGTGCGGAAAAGTGAATCCTCCACATCTTTCAGTCGCTTAGCTTCAGCTTCTGTATTTTGAAGTTTCGTTTTGAGATCCATGTTTTCTCTATGGAGCACATCCACTATTTCGCTGACTTCGTCTAAAAATAAGCTGACTTCTTTTTTCTCAAAACCTCTAAATCCAGTTTCGAATGATTTTTGCCGAATGGCAGTAGGTGTGATCTTCATGAGTTGTTTACTTGTATTTGCCAAATTGATATCGTGCGGTCATCGGAAACGGAAATAACATTTCCATTGTAAGTACTCCAGACCACTTTATTGATAGACGTGCCATGTCCGGCATTTCTTGCTTTGTCAATGACTTTCAGAAGCTTTCGCTCTGCGGCATCCCAAATCTTGATGGATTTATCCATGGAACAGGTGACTAACAGATTTCCATCTTCATTGAAAGATAAATAATTAATAGCATACATATGGGCTACAATAGACTCAATCAACGTGTAATTGGAAGAATCCCAAAATTTCAAATTGACATCTCTTGACCCACTTGCCAGCAACTTTTCATCAGGTGAATAATTCAAAGCGAAGACGGAATTCGTATGGCCAACAAGGTTGGCAATTGGCTGAAAATCGTTTGCCAAATCAAGAATTTTGATGCTGTGATCACTCAATCCCAGCGCAAGGTGCTTTTTACCTGTGGCTACAGTCATCACCCGAATGCTTTTTGAACTGAGTTTAATGTGCTTTTTAATCGCTCGAAGTCCAATATCGACGATAGTCAATACTCCGTCAGCAGTTCCGATGTAAGCCTCGTTGCCAACTACTTTGATATCAAATATGGCTTGATCAGTTAATTTCAGGGACCAAATTTCTTTGTTTTCATTTAAGTCAATAACATGAATCCCATCAAAATTATGACCGATAAATAACCAATTTCGTGAATGGTCGACCTGAAGTGAGTAAACTGAATTGGAGAGTTTTGCGATGAGTTTCCCGTCCTTGAGCAGGTCAAGATCCCACTCCACCACCATGCCATCGCCAGAACCTGTATAAAAAAATCTGGGGTCACTCCCTTCGGTGAGTGCATAGATGCAATCATTGTGTCCGGTGAGAGTTTGTAATTTATTAACTTCGATTTTTGCCATATATTGCTTTAAGAATCTACTGCCCTTTCGGCTGATGCAAACAAAAATAGAGAAAATTGATTCTTACTCGGCCTTGGCCATCAAGATAATTGAATCACATGAAATCATCGATCTTGATTTTCTGAGTTTTAGGGAGAAATTGTCTTTTGCAAATATCTCACATGTCGAAAAGCGAAAAGAATGGGCAAGTTCGAGACTGGCAATTGCAGCTGCTTTGGAAACCCTGAATATTCCATACCCCGGTTTTTTCAAGGATGAACATGGAAAATCCCAATCCATGAGCGGACATGGCTTCGTCTCACTGACTCATACACTCGGATTTGCAGCCGCTATTTACCATCGGGACAATCCCGTTGGAATAGACATGGAATTTATTCGGGAAAAAATCCTTCGAATAGGTTTTCGATTTCTAGCAGAGCGAGAATTAGATTTTCTGGAAAAGGATCCTATCCATTACACGATGGCCTGGTCTGCGAAGGAATCTATTTTTAAATGTCAGGGAAAAAAAGGGATTTCATTCCGGGAAAGCATTTTACTGGAACCTTTTAGTAAGGATGCTCAATTTATCAAAGGAAAAATCCATGGAACGGACTTTGCAGACCATCACTATCAGGTCAAAGTTATCGTAGAAAATAACACGGTACTGACTTACACTATATGGTAAAATGAAAAAACTTGCAGTCCTATTTTCGCTATTATTTTTGTCTCTGAACAGTTCAGCACAATCCATCACTGACATTTCGCTGATAGATGCGGTGACGGGCGGAACCGTCCAGGTCGCCTCCAAAGCCGGTCCAAAAGGGCTAGTAATTATTTTTCATTCCATGAGTTGTCCTTTTGCCGGAATGTATCAACAACGCGTAAAGGCGCTCAGGGAAAACTTTCAAAATCAGGGAATGAACTTCATTCTCATCAATCCTGAATCCGATAATTCTCCGGCCGTTCAGGCAGAACTTCGAAAGTTTATTGATAACAGCGGGATCAACACGTTGTATTTGATCGATTCAAAACAGGAATTGGTCAAACTCTTTCAAATCTCAAAAATTCCAGAAGCCATCATTTTGGCACCTGGAGCCAACGGACTTGAAGTGAAATACAAAGGTGCAATTGACAATAATCCACAGGCTGAGTCCAGTGTCTCGGATCGATTTTTAGCACGCGCGATCAATCAAGTGCTACGAGGCGAAACCCCAACTCCATCTCAAGTAAGAGCTACAGGCTGCAACATTCGGACTTTCTAATCTTCCAAAAGCGCAATCAGGCTACGGATTTCGTCCTGCTTATCCAGTTCTCCAAGTTTCTCAAAAGATTGTCCCAGATTCCGGAGCATTCGCTGGACAATTGCAAGTTGCGAGCAAGGTTCATAGAACTCAGGTTTAGGTTCTATTTTTAGATGTTCCAAGTAGTTTGAGACATCTTTTTTACTAAAAATCAAGCCCTTATTAAACGCATTGATGTAAAAATTCACATCGGCAGATTTGTAAGTCAGCACAAAAAGATTGGGCAAATTGACTCCATATACGGGCAAGCCAAGCTTTCGAGCCACTAGCAAATAAATAGAGCAAAGCGTGAGCGGATTGCCACGCTTGGAATCCAGTACGGATGAAAGCATACTATTTGCCGGAGAATGAAAATTCTTCGTGTTTGCAGAAAAACGCAGTGTGTTGAAAAGCACATTATTGATAATCCGAATCTGATCAAATGGCTGCAGGTCATTTGAAAATGCAGTCCACACTTCAAAGTAAATCTGATGCATTTCTGCATTGAGCTTATCAAACTCAATATCCGGATACTGGTAGGTGTTTATGATCCAAAGCCCTGTGAGCAGATCTCGGTCCTCTGAATTTTTCCAATCGCTCAGCCTCAACTTAAGA
>JBBQDY010000116.1:0-8636 GCA_038320155.1 Cytophagales bacterium | reverse complement strand
TCGGTTAGTCGCCGCTACCACAATTACTCCGCTGTCTGTACCGAAACCATCCATCTCCACCAAAAGTGAATTTAGTGTGTTTTCACGCTCATCATTGGAGCCAGGCATTTGGCCTTTGCCTCTAGACCTACCGATTGCATCGATCTCATCAATGAATATGATACAAGGTGCTTTTTCTTTTGCTTGCTTAAATAAATCTCTTACTCGAGCAGCTCCCACACCTACGAACATCTCCACAAAATCAGAACCCGAAAGGGTAAAGAAAGGAACACCTGCTTCACCTGCAACGGCTTTTGCTAAGAGGGTTTTACCTGTACCAGGAGGGCCTACCAACAATGCTCCTTTAGGTATTTTACCACCAAGCCTTGTGAATTTTTCTGGTTTTTTGAGGAATTCTACGATCTCCTGAATTTCTTCTTTAGCTTCATCTAAGCCTGCCACATTGTCAAAAGTGATTTTGACTTTGTTTTCGGCATCGAAGAGTTGCGCCTTGGATTTACCCACGTTGAAAATTTGTCCACCTGGACCAGATGGGCCAGCCATTCTTCTCATCATAAACCAGAAAAGTACAAACAGTAGGATCAGAAATCCGAAACTTGAGAAATAGCTCCCCCAGTTTTCCTCGTTGGCAACTTTAAGTTCGATTCTATCTGCTTCAGGAACGCTTTCTTTTAAGGCATCAAAGTCAGTCGCAAATTTATCCAGAGAAGCGAATTGGAAAGAATAATGTGGTCCTGTGGGATTGAAGAATGCCGAATTGGCTTCCAATTCAGTTTTGTATTTAGCGTCGGTTAGTGCGGCACTTTTCAGCGTCACATCCACACGTTCCATATTCTTGATAATAGTCACTTTGGAGACATCTCCAGCGACATACATATTTTCGAATCGGTTCTGAGTAATATCAATTACTGAATTTCTGTTCTGAAAGAAAGTAAGTCCTAAAAGAACCAAAACAGCAACTATAATCAACCAAAGTTGAAAATTGGGTTTTTGTGGGACCTTAGGGACAAATTTTTTATTGGATTTTTTTGTGTCGCTCATTGCTTGGTTATAATTCTATAAACTTATGGTAAAACGGAGTCAGGTGTCTAAAGTTTGAGACGTTTAATTGATTTTGGTGATTTTTGCATCGCCCCATAAATCCTCCAGTCCGAAGTAATCTCTTTTTTCTTTAAGGAAAATATGAGCAACAACGTTCACGTAGTCCATCAGAATCCATTGTCCACTATTTTTCCCTTCTCGTTGCCAAGGGGCTTTTTCACCTGCTTTAAAGACCTCTTCTTCAATGGAATCTGAGATCGCTTCAAGTTGAGTATCTGAATTTCCAGAGCAAAGGACAAAAAAATCTGTTACCGAGTTTTTGATATTTCTAAGGTCTAGAAGGATGATGTTGGAAGCCTTTTTCTCTTCCATTCCTTTGATGATTATTTTACTCAGCGCTTCTGCTGTCATATTATTGCTTTAATTTTACAAAATCTTCTTCGAAAAATCAGATTTCTGCTAGTTTTAAAATTTATGTATAAAATCCTTGCCAACACGATTTTTTTGGGTAAAGATGTCCATTTCCTGCCAGAGTGTCACTCAACCAATGACGCTTCATTGAATTTAATCAAAGAACGGATTGAGCATGAGGGTACTGTGGTGATTACTGATCATCAAATTCAAGGTAAAGGTCAACGAGGAAACAAATGGGTAACTGAGAAAGGAATGAATCTTACTTTTTCTTTGATTTTAAAGCCGAACTTTTTAGATATATCAGAGCAGTTCTATCTTAATATGGCTGTTTCGAATAGCATTCGAAAACTTCTACTGGAGTACATTCCTAATTTTCAAGTGAAGTGGCCAAATGATTTGATACTCCCCGATTTCGGTAAAATCGGAGGGATTTTAATTGAAAATACTTATTCGGGATCGAATTGGGAACATGCTGTCGTCGGTATAGGGATTAATGTCAATCAAGTACAATTTAAAGACCCAAAAGCAACATCCTTAGCAATCGCTACAGGAAGCAAATTTGATTTAGCTGAGCTTTTTCGATTGCTAGTGACTCAGATCGAGCAAGGCTACTTACAGCTCAAGCGAGGCAAAAGGCTTGAAATCAGATCAGAGTATCTGCATAATCTTTACCAGAAAGATGTTTGGAGTAATTACGAAGATTCTCATGGCAACTTCAAAGGAAAAATCGTAGGAATTTCTCCACAAGGTAAACTGGAAATGGAACGAGAAAATGGTGAGATTCAACTTTTTGACTTGAAGGAAGTTGTATTCAAGAACTAGAGTTTGATTTTAGATTCCAAATTTTATACGGTATCTTTGCGTCAGTTTTTAAGCAATTAATCAGTAAACAATACATATTATGGCAGAAATTAAATCTGAAAAGTTTATCCAATACAAAGTGAAAGATATTTCACTTGCGGAGTGGGGTAGAAAAGAAATTAAACTTGCTGAGGCAGAAATGCCTGGCTTGATGGCTTTGCGTGAAGAGTTCGGTGCTGCTCAGCCCTTGAAAGGTGCAAGAGTCGCAGGTTGTCTTCACATGACGATCCAGACTGCAGTGTTGATCGAGACCTTGAAGGCTCTTGGTGCAGAGGTGACTTGGTCTTCTTGTAATATTTTTTCAACACAAGATCATGCTGCTGCGGCTATTGCTGCTGCAGGTATTCAGGTGTATGCTTGGAAAGGTCAAACTGCTGAAGAATTCGATTGGTGTATAGAGCAGACTCTTTTCTTCGGTGAAGATCGTCAGCCATTGAATATGATTTTGGATGATGGTGGAGACTTAACCAACATGGTTTTGGATCAATATCCTGAGTTGGTTTCCGGCATCAGGGGTCTTTCTGAAGAAACTACCACAGGAGTTCATAGACTGTATGAGCGAATGAAAAATGGTACGCTTCCGATGCCTGCTATCAACGTAAATGACTCAGTAACGAAATCTAAGTTTGATAACAAATACGGCTGTAAGGAATCTTTGGTGGATGCGATTCGTCGGGCTACAGATATCATGATGGCAGGTAAAGTAGCCGTAGTGGCTGGATACGGTGACGTGGGAAAAGGTTCTGCAGCTTCTTTGAGAGGTGCTGGAGCTCGAGTGATTATAACCGAAATCGATCCAATCTGTGCACTTCAAGCTGCAATGGACGGTTTTGCAGTCAAGAAAATGGCAGATGCTGTAAAAGAAGCTGATATCATTGTGACCGCTACTGGTAACAAAGACATTATTTATGGCGAGTACTTCAAAGCGATGAAGGATAAAGCCATTGTTTGTAATATCGGTCACTTCGATAATGAAATCGATATGGCTTGGCTGAACAAGAATTATGGTCATACCAAAGATGTGATCAAGCCTCAAGTTGATTTGTACAACTTGGATGGAAAAGAGATCATCGTGTTGGCAGAAGGCAGATTGGTAAATCTAGGCTGTGCAACCGGTCACCCATCTTTCGTTATGTCCAATTCATTCACTAATCAGACTTTGGCGCAGCTAGAGCTTTGGGAAAATTATAAGAACTACGAAGTCGGTGTGTATGTATTGCCTAAGCATTTGGATGAGAAAGTAGCGATGCTACACTTGGCAAAGCTAGGCGTGGAGCTTGATACGCTTTCAACTGATCAGGCACAATATATCGGTGTAGAAGTACAAGGCCCATTCAAGCCAGAGTATTACAGATATTAATTTTTAGAATATCGAATCATCAAAGGCCTTGGAGAAATTCAAGGCCTTTTTTTTTAAGGGATTACTATAAGAATTCGACCATCCGAAAGGGTCACCTTTGCCGTCACAGCACATAGGCCGGAGGGCTCATAATTAATACTATGAACCACAACTCGACTTTGGCCTCGATCAACGGTCCATTTCTCTTTTCCGGAAATGGGAAGGATTTCATTTTGAGAAAAGCAAATTGCCAACGACTGCCTAGGACTACCGATATCTATGATGAAATTTCGGCCAGTTGAGTTGGTACCTGAAATCGATCCCGAAGAATTCATCCCGACTAATTTAGTCCGAAGCTTGGTTAAGCTATGATTAAGCGTTCCTGAAAAAGTAGCATTCACTTCTCGATTGGAAGTCTTCTTTAGCTTGATAAAATTTTCTTTGACTTGGTTCAAAGCAGTGGATGTAAATTCTCTAATTCCCCGAATCGTGTCTTTTTGAAAAGTATAATCTTTATATGTCAAGGTCCATGAGGATGAAATGGTACTAACAAGAGGATATTGTAAGGTCAATTGCCCCGACCGAGTCACCTTTTCAGATTGTCCACATACATTAGTTGGATCAAAAGTCAATGTGATTCTTTTCTCTACTGCTTCGATCAACACGCTTGGACATCCCGGTAATTCAGCGCTAGGGATTTGTGAAAAATCCTCAAAATTCAGTAAGCCAAAATACAGGCTTTCGCCCCAAGCTGTTGATATTCCAAAAAGTTGATTGGCTTCCACACTAAGGTCTGTCTGGATGTTTTTGTCTTCATCTTCCCCACAACTGAAAAAAAAGATTGGTATGGAAAGGAGTAAAATGAGTTTAAGAACTGATTTCATTTTCTAAGTAGATCATCAAAGGATTAACAATTCTTCTTTCAAATACCAGACCGAAATCCTTAACTTCGAGTCAAACGATAAACCAAAAATTTTATGATACGAGCCGAAGGCATGCTGAAAGAGGGAGCTCTTAAAGGGAAAAATATTTTAGTAACAGGAGGAGGTACGGGTTTAGGAAAATCGATGGGAGAATATTTTTTGGAACTAGGGGCAAACTTAGTCATCACTTCCAGAAAAATTGATGTTTTGCAAGAAACAGCCAAAGAAATGATGGCTGCCAAAGGAGGGAAAGTAATTCCTATCGCTTGTGATGTGCGTGACATCGATCAAGTGGAAGCGATGTGGAAAGACGCAAAAGCTGCGCTAGGGGAAATCCACGTGGTCTTGAATAATGCCGCTGGAAATTTCATCAGCCCAACGGAACGGCTTTCAACCAATGCATTTAATACTGTATTAGATATTGTACTCAAAGGAACTTCTCAGGTGACTTTAACCGCAGGTAAAGACTGGATCAATTCCAAGCAGCCGGGTACATTTTTGAATATAGTAACTACCTACGCTTGGACAGGTTCGGGATATGTAGTGCCATCAGCAGCCGCAAAAGCTGGTGTTTTAGCGATGACCAGATCACTTGCAGTAGAGTGGGCTAAGTACGGAATTCGCTCCAATGCAATTGCGCCAGGACCTTTCCCAACTGAGGGAGCTTGGAGTAGATTGTTGCCAGGTGACTTATTGAAAAAGTTTGACCCTGCCAAGAAAGTGCCTGTAGGAAGGGTAGGAGAGCACCAGGAACTTGCGAATATTGCCGCGTACTTGGTCTCTGATTATTCTTCTTATGTAAATGGCGAAGTAGTGACCATCGATGGTGGAGAATGGCTCAAGGGAGCTGGAGAATTTAACAATCTTGAAGCAATACCTCAAGAAATGTGGGATATGATGGAGGCTTCCAGAGGAAAAAAGCAATGAGCCTTGGGCTGATTTGGGGCTATCTAAAATCTAAATGGAAAATCAGAAATTTATAAAAGGGGCTTGGCTCCTTTTTTTCTGATAGTCTATTTATACACATTAGGCACGGAGTTTTCGCGGAGAAACGCAAAAGAGACGAGGTGCTGATTTAATTTTTTAGAGAAACTTTATCTCTAAAGATTGATTCTTTGCTACAGACTCTTTGATGCTTTTTTTGAGGGCTTGATCAAGTCGTTTTGTTTCATCTTTGATTAGATCTATTAATTTTTTGGACTCATCACTTTTAATTTCAACTTCTAATAAGTCTAAAATCCCTAAAATATTTGCCACACGAGCTCGAAGCGAATGAGACTGTTCGAAAGCTAATTCCTCCAAAAAAAGTTGATGCTCTTTCACCCAAATCTCTTGCTTTTTTTTGTCTGAAATATCTACAATACAACCGAGTACTTTCAAAGGAATTCCTTGTTTTGACCATCTGGTAGTTTTTCCAAATCCTAAAGCCCAAATTGTTTGGTTGTTCTTGGAGGACATTCTAAATTCCCTTCGAAACGGAACGTTTCCAGATGTTTTAAAATATTGGCTCAGTTCACGGAGTAATTCGGGAAGATCTTCTGGGTGGACATGGTTTTCCCAAAAGATTTTATCTCCTTTTTCAAGTTCTTGTTTCGAATAGCCGAGCATTTGACCAAGTCCTTGACTCAGGTTGTTAGTTTTGGTATTTAGATCATACTCCCAAAAACCGATCAGTTTATCTTCTAAGAGACTATCTAGCAGTTCTTTTTCACCCGATTTTTGATCAAAAAGATCGCCCATACCGATATTATAAGGTTTGGAGATAGGGAGTGGATGCCCGATTCCAAGACAGGTTCCGAAGTCCTCACTGATAAAGAAAAATTCCCATTTGGTAGGAACTGAATCTAATTCAGGATGACTAATTTTTTCAAGGTCGACTACAAAAGACTGATGGGAGTTTTTCCAAGCTTTGATTCGCTGGGTCTCATATTTCGCCCAATCCGAGGATAAAAAGCAATCTGCGAAGTATATTGGTTTTTCTTTTCGATCAAATAAGGTTGGGATAGGGCCCAAATCAGGGTCGTATGAAAGGACTTGGCCTGATTTGTCAATTTTCGCATGCAGAAAATGATCTGATGTATTAGCAAATTCACTTAAAGCATCGATAATTTCTCCTTTGATCATAATGCAAATGTACTTAGCTAGTAGTATTTGAAAAAATTAAAAGCATTAAATTTTATTTAAAATACAAAAAATTACATTTAAAATGAATTTGGACAAAATGAAATTGGGTAGAAGTGTCTTCGGTTCACCTGAGAACCAAGGCAATGTTATCTCAAAAGAAGAGGCTCAAGCCCTACTCAATAATTGGGTTAGTAATCCCAAATTAGTAGTCCATATGCAACAAGTTGGACATTTGATGCGAATGTATGCAAGGGAAAATGGGTATTCGGAATCGGATCAGCATCGCTGGTATTTGGCAGGATTACTCCACGATGCAGATTGGGAAATGTGGCCAGAAACTCATTGTCGAAAGATTGTTGAAGAATTGGAATCTCGTGATCTAGATCCGGAGATCATCCATGCAATCGCATCTCATGGCCCAAAGTATTTTGGTGTTGAGCCGGAAACTGAAATGGATAAAATGCTCTATGCCTTTGATGAACTCAGTGGTTTGACCCATGCTTATTCCTTGATGCGACCTGAAGGGTATGTGGGCATGGAAGTGAAGGGCGTGAAAAAGAGGTTGAAAGACAAGACTTTTGCCGCACAGGTGAGCCGGGAAGATATTGCTGATGCCTGTGAAAGAGCCGGGATTCAACTTGATGAATTGATCACATTTGTAATCAATCATCAAATTAATGCCTGAGCGGACGATACACTTAGGTTATCCTCAAACCAAAAGAATGTGAAAATTAGATCTGCCGTCTGCCAAAGGCATTGCTTTTAGGTAACTGTAAAATGAGGAAAATGACGAGATAGAAGGACTTTTTATCCCCCTATTTAGTTGTTTTCAGCTTCCACTTCCGATACCGGTCTGAAGTTTCCTGGAGGTAATTGTTCAGCTACTTCATCTTTTTCAAATGGGAAGACTTCCACAATCGCACTTTCGACAATATCAGGAATCCTAAAACTCACTAGCATATTACTTAAGCTTTCTTGGATTCGGTCGTAGGCATTTTTCACATCCTCAGCAGTGACGATCATATATTGGGTTACCTTTTTCTCTTTTCCACTGTCTGCATCTGCTACCAAGTAGCTGATCTTACACTTGTACCAAATGTCAGAATCTTCATAAAAAAATACGTCTACAATATTGCTTTTGGAAATACCGGTAACCTGAAAATCGCCTCTGATTTGACTGGCCAGTCGATCGTAAAGAATCGCTTCAGCTTCAGTAAATGAAACTGCATCTACCAAGTATTGCTCTGAGATATTCTTCAGCAGCCCCTCTTCATTTTCCTTTGCATATTTTACTTTGCACAAAAACCACGTTCTCATATTCTTTTATTTTTAGCGTTGCGAAGGTAAAATTTTCTCAGGTAAGGACAAGAGGAATTCTAGACAAAGAATCACATAGGCTAAGTAACCAATAGTTAAGATGCTGTAAATCAGCATAAATTTCTCACAAGCAAACTTTTTCTTATTTGTGATAATGAAGGACCGAAAATGATTGTGGAGGTATCCTAAAAAAAACTGTAAATTATCCAAAAAACTAATTCATGTGGGATAAAATCTGGTTCAGCTTTCCTATTCAACTGTTCCTGCTTCACCTTCGCAAGAATCTCTCATTACTCCTAATTTGGGTGGTGTTACTAGCCATTATTCTAGAAGGGATAGGAGTCATGCTGGGGATTCCCTTTTTGTTTTTAGATCCTGAATACCTCAATCAAGTCTCCTGGGTAAGCTTTTTTTTGATGGGAATTGGGTTTGCGATGTTTACAATGGGTTTTCACATGTCTACTTACATTATGGACGGGATCAAATTTCCCTTCTTAGCGGTAGTGAGTAAACCTTTTATCCACTATTGCATCAATAACTCGATCGTCCCGCTGGTCTTTTATTTGATTTACATCTATCGATTCACCAGTTTTCAATTAGAAAATGATCTTCCAAAT
>JBBQDY010000115.1:0-8706 GCA_038320155.1 Cytophagales bacterium | reverse complement strand
CCAAAAAGAAAGTCCCAAACACTCAACGAAATCCCGAAATTAAATCCACGCGGGTGGGTTTCGGGTAAGTTGCGGGCATGATGCCAAAGGTGCATTTGAGGGCCATTGAGAATATAGCGAAATGGCCCTAATGGGATCTTCAAGTTCGCGTGACCGAGTTGGCCCACCACCAAAGTGAAAATATGGACAATGAAAAAATCTGTGATTCCGAATCCGATCATCGCCAATGGAATATATTCTAGCGTTCGATAGAGAATGTTCTCCATCCAATGGAAGCGAAGTAAAGCCGCAAAACCCATTTCCCGTGTGCTATGATGCACTTTGTGGAATTCCCACATCCATCCGACATGATGGTACATCCGATGAATCGACCACTGCATAAAATCCCGAATGATAAATATCAATACCAATTGAAGCCAACCTGGAAGTTGATCTACTTTGATCGCAATAATATTGACAATGCCGAAAAACCCAAGAAAATCATTGAACCCCTCGACAGCCACCATGGAGAGCGCATTGTAGACGACCAATGAAAAAAGAAAGTAATTCCAAAAAATATAGAAGATGTCCAACCAAAAATGTTCCCTGATAAGCGCCTGATTTTTTCGCCAAGGGAAAAAGACTTCTAAGAGGTAAATCACTGAGGAAGCACCCAGTAACCAATAGAAGTAATTGTGCCAGCTAGGTTGGAGAATCTCTCCGATAAAGTAATTCCAGTAACCGGAATATCCGTCCGCAATTGCTTTAAAGTATTTTTCCATGGTGCAAAGATCCTGTGATAGCCTCCGAAATCCAACGTCCTGTTTCTCTTATTGTTTGTTTCAGCTAAAAAACTTCGAATATGTCTTACAGAAATTACCATTTTCTAAAGTAGCTCTAGCAATTTTTTTATCTTCACCTAATGACCTTAGAATACTACCGAGACTATTGCCTAGCAAAACCAAGTGTGACCGAAGACACGCCTTTTGATCCCGATACGCTCTGCTTCAGGGTAGGTGATAAGATATTTTCGATTTGTACCATTTCAAATTTCGATTTTATCAATCTCAAATGTGACCCCGAGCGAACTGCAGAATTACGCGAACAATTTCCGGGAATTACACCGGGCTATCATATGAACAAAAAGACTTGGAATTCAGTCAGTGTGATTGGCAATGTCCCGGATAAATTGATTTTGGAGTTGGTGGATCATTCTTATGATCTAATTTTAGCCAGTCTACCTAAAAAAGTCCAAGCCGAAATTCGCCTATGAGTTATTTTTCAATTCAAGAAATTTCCAAATCATACGCAAACCAACCCGCTTTGCATCCGGTTTCTATTTCCCTGAATCGAGGTGATTTCTTAAGCATAGTCGGAGAAAGTGGCTCGGGCAAAAGCACGTTGCTTCGAATTATGGCTGGTTTGGAAATGCAGGATACCGGTCAGGTTTTTCTTGGTGAATTGGAAATCCAGAGTCCAAAGCATAAAGTTGTTGCCGGATACCCTGAGATCAAATTGATCCATCAGGACTTTCATTTGTTTCCCAATTCCACTGTGTCCGAAAATATTGCACGTCCACTGTTGCAGTTCGATAAAAGCTATGCAAAGCAGCGAGTAGAACTATTGATTCAAATGCTTGGACTTCATCCATTCAGGGATCGTTTTCCACGAGAACTTTCCGGAGGACAAAAGCAAAAAGTGGCCATCGCAAAAGCGCTGAGTGTCGAGCCGGAAGTGCTTTTGTTAGATGAACCTTTTAGCTCGCTGGATACGATTCAAAAGCAAGGCCTGATCACTGAGCTAAAAACTAACTTGAGACAAATGGGAACCACAGTTGTATTCGTGACCCATGACTTGGATGATGCGCTTCGATTAACTGATAATTTGCTGATCCTTCAAAAAGGGAAAGTGGTTCAAAAAGGGAGTTCTCAACACCTATGCGAACACCCTAAATCAAAATATGTAGCCCGACTTTTCTCTTCCATCAATTCCCTTTCCAAGGAAGAAAATACCTTTATCAGACCTTCGGATGTGAAGCTAAGAACAGCCAATGGCCTACTGGCACATGTGGAGGACTTACGCTTTTTGGTACACTTCAACTCGCTTCAAATCCGAATTAAGGAATCCGGCGAACTTTGGGAAGTAGACGATCCCCAACGAAAATATCAACCTGGCGATCGAGTCTATTTGAACTGGGATGAGCAGAAAGTGATGATTTTGAAATAAAAAGACTAAATCAGAAATCCAACCTTTGCAATCCTCGAAGGTTTGAGAAGGATAAAATTATAAGTCAACAGTCTAATTGAGCTTGCCTATCTATAGGCATGGATATCAAAAAACACCATTACCCAATCCGAACCTAGCCCCTTCAGTCCATGACGAAAAAAAGCAGATTTCTTCTTTCAATCATCTACGACATCAAACTGTTTTTCAGCAAAGCGATCCTCTGGCTGACTATCAAATTTGGCTTACTTCGCGCGATTATCATTGTTCCATACAACGGCTACGGATTTGGTAATGAGATCTTTCTGGTAGGCCGTGTGCTCAAAAATAATAGCGTTGCGAAGTCCACGCCTGAAGACAGCGTATGGAGCAATATCAAAAAGATGATCCGCCGATTTCGGACCGTTGTAATACCGAGAGTCCAAGTCAAAGCCATTTTTGAGGGCCAAGAATTCACTGCAATCACCAACGAGGAAGGTTATTTTGAATTTACTATTTGCTTAGAAAAACCCGTTCAGGCCAATTCAGAGTGGATCACCATTCCACTTGTTTTGATCGATCAAGTTGTTCGAAAGCAAAAACCAGTGCGCGCAAATGCTCCGGTATACATGCCTGCACAGGGAGTCGAATTTGGGGTTATTTCCGATATCGATGACACGATTATCCCTACTGGTGCTATGCGGATTGGGGAAATGCTCAAAACAACTTTCGCCAAAAATGCGCATTCCAGAGTTCCTTTCCCGGGCGTTTCTTCGTTATACAGCGCACTTAGAACTGGCGCCGACGGGATAGAAAACAATCCTTTTTTCTACGTATCAAGCAGTCCTTGGAACCTCTATGATTTTCTTATTGAACTCTTAGAAATCCATACGATACCTAATGGACCCTTGATGCTTCGGGACATTGGGTTGTCTCGGACAGAACTAATCTCAGGAGATCATGAGGAGCATAAATTGGAGCAAATCCGAAAAATTTTGGAGGTCTACAATAGTTTGCAGTTTATGCTGATCGGAGATAGTGGACAGGAGGACCCGGAGATTTACCTCAAAGTGGTTAAAGAATTTCCGGGAAGGATCCTAGTTGTGTTTATCCGAGATGTCCATGATTCTCGCCACGAATTTGTGAAGGAAAAACAAGCTGAAATGAATCTGCTGGGAGTGGAAATGTTGCTGATTAAGGACACGGAGGAAGCCAAAACCTTTTCAATTTCCAAAGGATGGATTTTAGCCAATCTTACCTAAAAGGAGATAATTAACTATCCATAAATCTCATTCAGAATTAGTCAATCTCATGTAATCTTAAATCCCAAATTCAACACTCAAAGTCAAAAATCACTATTTTTCTCCTTACAAGTTCCCATTGGCTAATTCATCTTTGGTCGCTTTTCTCACTTCCAAAACCTGACCCTCAAAATGAAGATCAAAGCCCACCAACGGATGGTTGAAATCAAGTAATAATTCTTCGCCTAGATCTTTTATCACCTTCGCTTGCATCGGATAGCCGTTTTCATCCATCAGGGGTAAAAAATTTCCCTCTTCCAACATCTCTTTGGAAAAACCCTGCTCTTTTGAAAACTGACTTTTAGGTAAGGTGATCAATAAATCTTCCTCTGCATTTCCATAAGCATCTTCAACTCCGATCACAAATGAGAATTCTTCCCCTTGTGCTTTGGAAGCCAAGAGTTCCTCAAACTTCTCAGGCAAACCGCTTTGTCCAAAAATAAAGTAAAAAGGATCTTCTTTATCCCGAACCTCGACGCTGAATGGAGCAGACTCAATGTCGTCAGCATCCTTGCTTACTTTTAACTCATAGGTCAATCCAACGACCGCATTTTCTTTAATTTTCATAGGAGAGGTGGTTTCTGTTTATTAATCTAGTTGTATATCCGCTTTTCTGACAGGAAGAGAGAAAAACGATTAGAATTTGGTGATCCCGATAGCGTGGCTTGGTTTCAAGACCATTTCGATCTTCAGTCATCCCCGCCTTTCATCGGGCAGGGGTCACCGGTCATCGGTCAAAATAAGCAATGAAAATAAGGTTACTGACATAATTTCGGATACTCATATAGTCTATTTCAAAATCCCGTATTTTGTCCGAATCTTAATCCGTTCTTTTAAAATATTCCATTTGCTAAGTGGTGTAGATTGGCGGAGCGGTTTGGTGGCTCGAAATACGAAATATTGGTAATCCTTTTCTTTGAAGTATATGGAATAAGTCTCCATTTTCTCCAAATAAAAGCCGGACTTGCTAAGGCTCGTGACCAAATCCCCAGAGTCCAATGGCTGGTCAATGACTTGAAGCTTTTGAGGCTCATTTTCAATCATCCATCTCAAATAGCGTGGCGCAGGAATATGAATCACTACCACAGAGTCATCATGCGAATGCTTTTGGATGTTTTGGAAAAGCCGTGAATGTTGATCCACTGGAATATGTTCCAATACATCTGGAAAGACAAAAAAGTCAAACTTTTTTCCTGGCTTATCGAAGTCAGACATGTCCGATACTTCAAACTGAAGATTCGACTGATCTTTCCAGATCTCCTTCGCTTTTGCAATACTTTCCGGCGAAATATCAACGGCCAGTACGTCGCCTTTTTTAACCTGATTGGCTAGTAAATGAGAAACGGTTCCGATTCCACAGCCTACTTCCAGTACCGAATGAGTAGGGGCCAATCCAGCTTTCATTACAATATCCAGAATGCTCAAATGCCTGGAGTTGATTCCAGTTTTGGCTTGCTTCTCCGCAAACTGATCATAGAAACTGACTACATTTTCTTTATTGATCTCCATCAGACTTCGATTTAATAGTGAGAAAAATACCTGCAAATAGGCCAGCTAAAATCAAGTATTGAAAAATGATCATAGGAGTTTTTGTGGCGGTATAGCTTTTTGGAGCAAATTTGAAAACAATCTCATGCTGTCCCTCAGGAATAGCTAGTCCTCTTAGCAAGTAATCCACTCGTAAAATCTCAGCTTCCTGTCCATCAATAGTAGCAATCCATCCCACTGGATAATGGATTTCTGAGAATACGCCCAGTCCAGCTTCTTGCATCTGGGCAGTATATTTTAATTCATTCGGGAGGTAAGAATCCAGTTTGATTTGACCTTGACCGGCTTTCAGATTGGGATATTCGCTGGCATTTACCGTAGCAGAAATCTTGCTGTCGATTTCTCCCAATTGATCTATTTCGGCTTGATTGCTGGATACCTCTACAAGTTGGTTTGGCACCCAGGCAGGACCATTGGCAGCAGGATTTTCAAAAACTGCATTGGCTGCTGAGCCAGCGATAATGTATTTGGTATTCAGCATATTCATCACTTGAATTCCCTCAAAATCAAATTCTCCTGCCTGCGCTTTTTTGATAAACGCATCCAACTCAAACGTGAGTTGATTATCCAATAAATCCTGATAGCGTCTCAATTTGGCACCATGATATCCACCTAGACTTTGGAATCGATAACTGTTTCGTGCTCCTGTGGTCAGCGATTCAGTCAAGCTCAATACTCTAAAATGGGATTGATCTTGACCTACGACCTCTTCTGCCGGCGTAATAGCAAAAAAGCTCTTGGCTGGATTGGGCTGGAAGGACTCATTATTCAAATATTGGCGATTGACTATCCAAAGATCCAAGGTGACCAAGGCAAAAAGTCCAAACCCTAAAATCAAATCTGAAACCTTTCCTTTCAGGTAAAAATAAATCAATGCAAAAGCGGCGAGTATAAATGCTAAGCTTTTCCAAGCCGAAGCAGTCAGCATGGACTTTCGATCTTTTTTCATCGCTTCCAAAAGCCATTCCGGAAGGCCCTGATCTCCCGCTCCATCAAAGCGAAACATGCCAGCTCCAAAAATCAAAAGGATCAAAATACCAGCAGCTATGCCTCCTGAAATCAGGAGCGGCTTCAGTTGTTTGTTGGTAGCTGTTCGCTCCAAAGCAATCATTCCCAAGACAGGAATTGCGAAAAGCGTCATTCCCAAAGCCATGGAAACAGCTCGGAACTTATTATATCCGGGCAGGATATCGAAAAGCAAGTAGTTGAATCCGCTAAAATTTTTGCCCCAAGAAAGCAAAATCGAAAAGACTATGATGGTTCCAAAAGTAATCAGGCTCTCTTTTGGCGCAGCCCAAATCCCCAAAATAGCCAAGAACACGAAGATCGCCCCGCCGTAGATCGGTCCTCCTGTAAAAGGTTGATCTCCCCAATACGTTGGGGCGCCTTGCAAGAATCCATTGATCTGCTGCGCATCGACTCCATTTGCCCGAAGGGCTTTTTCGGAGGCTGAGTCTTTTCCCAGAGGAGTTTGACTCCCGCCTCCATAGAAATTAGGGACTAATAGGGTTAAGGTTTCCAGCTTACCATTTGACCAGGCAAAGGCATAATCTTTATCCAAACCTGCTCCGGCATTTTCCAAAGTAGCTTCCCCCCTCGTCGAATAAGGACTGTATTCCAGCGCGGTGGCTAAGCGGCCGATATTTCCTCCAACTGCCAATCCAGCTCCCAAAATCAGAAATCCCAAGGTTTTGAGAATAGGAGCAAAGCCGTCTCTTTTCCAGTCAAAAATCAACCGAACCAACACGTAAATCACCGAAATGAGCAAGGTGTAATAGGTGATTTGCAAGTGGTTAAATTTCAATTGAAGTAATAATCCTAAGGCAAGCAAAGCAGCGCCAAGAATTCGCTTTCGCTCGAATGCCAAGTGAATACCTGCCAATATCAAAGGAATTAGGCAAACTGCCCAAATCTTGGCATTGTGTCCTGCTTCCAGACTGAGGAGATTATAGGTATTGAAAGAGAAAGCCACAGCACCGATAATGGCAAAGACCGGGCGGACTCGAAAAGTCAACAGCAATAAGTACATCGCCAACATTCCTAGAAATAATCCATTGACAGGGTGGGGTAAACCCAAGGTAAGTACCGTGATCACCGCATTGGTAATATCTCCCGGAAACTCCATGCTTACAAAATAGGCGGGCATGCCGCCAAACATGCTATTGGTCCAAAGGGCTTCTTCTCCGGTTTTTTCCCGGAAATCCATCGCCTCTTTGGCCGAGCCTTCCCACTGGAGAATGTCGCCTTGGGAAATCACCTGATCCTGGAAAACTACCGGGGAAAAATAAAAGGCTACGATCGCATAGAATATAGCGACGCCTACTAAGTGTGGGAGGATGTCTTTTTTGAAATCTAGCTTCATGAAAAAAGAAATTCGGGGAGGATTATAGATGTGGTCGCAAATTAGGAATTTATACCCAAACGCAAGAATCAAAAAAGTGAGGAATGAGCTTGGAATAGATGGATTAGCGCTTTCGATCTGGAGTGAAAATTAGTACTTTTGCCACAAATAGCTGGAAAATCGAATGTTTGATAATTTAAGTTTAAAACTCGACCGTGCCTTTAAAACACTAAAGGGAACAGGTAAAATCACCGAAATCAACGTTGCAAGCACGGTTAAGGAAATCAGAAGAGCCTTGATCGATGCCGACGTCAACTATAAAGTAGCCAAGGAAGTCACTGATACGATCCGTACCGCAGCACTCGGTCGAGATGTCTTGATCTCTGTTTCTCCGGGACAATTGCTTACAAAGATTACTCAGGAAGAGCTGACCAAACTCATGGGGGGATCCAAAGTTGATATCAAACTCAGCGGTGATCCTGCGGTGATCTTGATAGCGGGTTTGCAGGGTTCTGGTAAGACTACCTTTACCGGAAAGCTAGGAAGCTACTTGAAAAAGCAAGGCCGTCAAGTGCTTTTGGTGGCCTGTGATATCTACCGTCCTGCGGCGATTGATCAGTTAAAAGTGCTGGGTGAGCAAATTGGAGTGGAGGTCTATGCCGAGCCGGAAAATAAAAATGCCTTACAGATCGCTAACAATGCGATCGCTTATGCCAAAAAGACAGGCAAGAAAACAGTAATCATCGATACTGCGGGTCGTCTGGCAGTGGATGATCATATGATGAATGAGATCGAGGAGCTGAAAAGAATCTTGAATCCATCAGAGACACTTTTTGTAGTGGATTCGATGACCGGTCAGGATGCGGTGAATACTGCAAAGACCTTCGACGAGCGCTTGAATTTTGACGGAGTGGTATTGACCAAATTAGATGGTGATACCCGAGGTGGAGCAGCGATTTCCATCCGCCACGTGGTGAATAAGCCAATCAAATTTATCTCCACCGGAGAGAAAATGGAGAATCTGGATATTTTCCATCCAGATCGAATGGCTCAGCGAATCCTCGGAATGGGTGATGTGATCTCGCTTGTGGAGCGTGCGCAGCAATCCTTCGATGAGGACGAGGCAAAGCGAATCAATTCTAAGATCCGAACCAATAATTTCAACTTTGATGATTTTCTTTCTCAGCTCGAGCAGGTGAAGAAGATGGGAAATATCAAAGACTTGATGGGTATGATCCCAGGAATGGGTAAAGCCATGAAAGGCATGGATATCGATGACGATTCATTCAAACCTATTGAGGCAATAATCAAAAGCATGACTCCAACAGAGCGATC
>JBBQDY010000114.1:0-8747 GCA_038320155.1 Cytophagales bacterium | reverse complement strand
TAGATTTTGTGCAGAATAAATACTGGATCTCCCACTCAAAAAGTAAGCGATCAGGCAAGCTATACCTAGGTAAATTCCACATTCATAACCGAAAAGCTCCATTCCCATAACGGTACAGGCGAGCGGAGTATTGGTTGCTCCTGAGAAAACGCCAACAAAACCCATTCCTGCCAAGAGTGCCAAAGGCAAAGGAATCCAAGTCGACAAAGCGTTTCCTAAAGTAGCGCCGGTAAAGAATAGCGGAGTTACTTCGCCTCCTTTAAAGCCCGCGCCTAGTGTAAATCCTGTTAAGCCGGTCTTCGCCAACCAATCATACCAAGGCAGTGGCGTCTCAAAAGCTTCCAAAATCCTAGGAACACCCAGTCCGATGTACGTCGTGCTGTCCGAAAACCAGACAAATAAAGCAATAAGGAGTCCGCCTATGACCGGTCGTAAGGGAGGATAGGAAATCCACTTGGAGAATTGATGAGAAAAAAAATGAGTCGTTTGGGCAAATAATCTCCCTGACAACCCAAATGCAATACCGGCTGGAATAATCCACAGCAAATTGGCTAAGGTATGAGGAGCGACTTCAGGGATAGAATAAGCGGTATGCCCCACTCCCCATAGATACATACAAACCCAATGCGCAACAAAAGCCGTCCAGAAGGCAGGAAAGAGAGATTTCCAATTGAATTTGCGATAAAGCATCCATTCCAAAGCGAAAATCGCTCCAGCGAGTGGCGTTCCAAAGACCGATGCAAATCCCCCCGCTACTCCGGCTATTAAAATGAGTCTTCGGTCGGATTCGGAAAGAGAAAAAATCTTGGTCAATTGGTCCGCTAAGGACCCTCCCATCTGTATAGCTGTGCCTTCCCGACCTGCTGACCCTCCAAATAAATGCGTGAAAATAGTCCCGAAAAGGACTAGCGGTGTCATTCTAAGCGGAATAGGCATTTTACTTTGATACAATTCCTCCAATAAAAGATTGTTTCCTTTCACTGATTTTTCACCATATCGGTAGTAAGTCCACCCTATTGCAAATCCAGCTAACGGAAGAAAAGCGATGATCCATAGATGATCTTCCCTATAATTTGTTGCCCAATATAGCCCAATTAAAAAAATTGCAGACGCAGAGCCTGAAAGGATCCCAACTAGTCCTCCTAAACCAAACCAGCGCAATAAATTTTTAGCCAAATTTCGGATATTCAATTCTTCATTTTATATGTTAGGGACAAATTAGGAATAGAAATTGGAATTAATCACCGGAGAAAGTTACCGCTTTTGGAAGTTGACTAACCTTTTCCTATCTCAGAAGTTATCATCCTGAATTTAAAAACCATGAATAATATTTTAATAACCGGTGGATCTGGACTTATTGGTCAGCGAATAACCCTATTGTTGGAGCAAAAAGGCTTTGAGGTGGCTTGGCTAAGCAGAAGCCGCAGGGATCAAAAATCATTTCTATGGGATGTGGAGAAAAAACAGCTTGATCAGGAAAGTATCGAATGGGCAGATTGCATCATTCATCTAGCTGGAGCAGGTGTCGCAGAAAAGCGGTGGACAGACGACCGAAAAAAAGAGATTTTGGATTCCCGTACCCACAGCACTCAGCTGCTTTATGATGGAATTGCCAAAGCAGTAGCCAAGCCGGACGTCTTTATTTCAGCTTCGGCAGTTGGCTATTATGGGTTCGATACTGGATCATCATTGGTAGATGAGACGGGCAAGCCTGGAACTGATTTTTTGGCTCAAGTTGTGGTGGCTTGGGAAAAAGAGGTAAAAAAAATGGAGGAGCTTCATCTTCGCACGGTGTTACTTCGAATCGGCATCGTTTTAGACGCTGAAGGCGGCGCCCTGGGCGAAATGCTCAAGCCACCTGTAGCAGCACCACTAGGATCCGGAGATCAATGGATGAGTTGGATTCATATCGAAGACCTTGCGAAGCTATTTGTATTTGCGGTAGAAAAAACCACGCTTCAGGGAATCTATAACGCCGTAGGGCCGAATCCAGCCACTAATTATCATCTGACAAAAGTGGCAGCAAAAGCAAAAGGAAAGCCTTTTGTGGGAATTGGAGTGCCAGGATTTGCATTGAAATTGATTCTTGGCGAAATGGCTGCGATGGTCATTGGTGGCAATCGCGTTTCCTCTCAAAAAATTCAAAAGGCAGGATTTGAGTTTGAATGCCCGGAATTGGAAGCGGCGGTGAAGGAGATATTCAAGGGGTGAGGTTTATTTCCGATTTTCCAAATCTTTAGGGTACCTACTGGTGTTGAATATCGCTTTGATCAAGACAAATTTTGCAGACTCGTCAATGGTGAAATGAATCATAAAAGGAAATTTAGGCATTGGATAACATCTTACATTATCATATCTAATTTGAAAAAATGGATTAACCTTAAGTTTACTAAAAGAGGATTTCACCTCAGTTAAAAATTTTCTTCCAAGACCTTTTTGTTTATTGTTATACCAGTCTATTCCATCTTGGATATCTTGAAATGTTTCAGGCTCAATCCTGATTTTGAAAGCCATGAATTAGTCCACATTAAACTTATTTTCTACTTCATCCCAATCTAGAATTCGATCAAGGTCTGCTTCAGTTTTTTTGGTCCGAGCTCTGACCGCTTCTTTTTGAGAATCAGAGATCTCAAAATCTTGGATTTTTACAAAACCAAGGCTGGTTATCAACTCCAAAAAAAATTGAAATTTTCCTTCTGGAATATTTAAAGTGATTTGTTTCATATGGATTGAAGACGTTTTTTTATTTCTGGTTATTTAAATTCATTAGCTTATCCTCTTCTTTCGGCCTATCAAAAACCATAGAATTGTTCCCAAAAAAGGGACCAAAACCACAATTAAAAGCCAGATCAACTTATCATTACTGCTCGAAAAATTGCTAATCACTACATCGTAAATCGTGAATGCATAAATGGCCAGTCCTATAATTCCTATTCCAAACATATCAGTAAGTTAAAATTTTTGTTCCTTTTCCCAAGAAACAAAGGACAACATCATAGATTTTCAGATTTTGAAACTTTTGAAAAGTCAGGGTTGAAATCTCTTTTTTTACCTCTTCTTGAATTTGCCAAATATAAAAATACTCCAAAAGGCACGAAA
Organism: Cytophagales bacterium; assembly: GCA_038320155.1. GTDB lineage: Bacteria > Bacteroidota > Bacteroidia > Cytophagales > Cyclobacteriaceae > Algoriphagus. The sequence continues at coordinate 5,648 of JBBQDY010000114.1, read as the reverse complement.
ATGATGATCAAGGCCCAGATCAGTTTCATGTGAGAAGCCTTGAACTCAGAATTTACCAAATTCATAATCGCATAAATCCAAAAAGCGATATAGGCAATGCCTGCAACTTGCCAAAAGATTAGGCCATATCCGGGAGTGATTAAATCCATTTCTGCTCTTCAATTATTTTTACCATTGAACCTAAATTAAGTGATTGGATCGAAAAATTATAAGAATTTAGGAAAAGTTTAACTATTTATTTCTATGAAACGCATTCTGTTTTCTTTGATATTATCTTTCTTGACCCTTACGGGCTTTGCTCAGGTGGATCTTTCCTATTACCTGCCAAAGGGATATACCTACAATCCTGCCATCCCCACTCCGGAGCAAGTGCTAGGTTATCAAGTCGGAGATTGGCATGTGACACATGACCAGCTCGTGATGTACATGAAAGCTGTCGCAGCCGCCTCTGATCGGGTCATGATCCAAGAAACCGGGCGAACTTATGAGAAAAGACCGCAGGTACTCTTGACTATCAGCACACCTGCAAACCTTGCAAAACTCGATCAAATCAAAGCAGATCGGGCAAAACTTAGAGATCCGAATGTTTCTGTAGATATTCAAAAAATGCCTGTGGTGATGTTTATGGGCTATTCGGTCCATGGAAATGAGCCTAGCGGAGCCAATGCATCCTTACTGGCTGCTTATCATTTTGCTGCTGCAAATGAGATCGCAAGTGAACTGGAAAATATCGTTTTATTACTCGATCCGGCAATCAATCCGGACGGACTGAATCGCTTTGCCTCATGGGTGAATTCGCATAAAGCCTACAACTTAAATGGTGACCCAAATGGTTTGGAATACAATGAAGCTTGGCCAAGAGGGCGAACTAACCATTATTGGTTTGATCTAAATCGGGATTGGCTTCCAGTACAGCATCCTGAATCAAGAAATCGAGTGAAGGTTTTTCAGGAATGGCTTCCAAATATTCATTTGGATTTTCATGAAATGGGTACAAATAGTACCTTTTTCTTCCAGCCCGGCGTTCCGGCCAGAATGCACCCGCTTACCCCTAAAAAGAATTTTGAGCTTACAGAGAAAATCGGAACCTATCATGCCAAAGCACTGGATCAGATTGGTTCTTTGTATTACAATCAGGAGAATTACGATGACTTCTATTATGGTAAAGGATCTACCTATCCGGATGTGCAGGGTTCGATCGGGATTCTTTTTGAGCAAGCTAGCTCAAGAGGTCATCTGCAGGAAAGCGCCAATGGGATGCTGAGCTTTCCTTTCACCATCAGAAATCAATTTACTGCCAACCTCTCCTCCTATCAAGCCGCAAAAGAAATGCGTGTGGAGCTCAATCAGTGGATGAAAGATTTCTACAAAGAAATTGCTATTGAATCTACAGCAGATATCAATAAAGCCTACATTTTCGGGAGCAAGGATGATGATGCCAGAAGCTTTCACTTGGTGGATTTGATCCTTCAGCATAATATTAAGGTCTTCACTCTCAATGAAGATATTACCTTAAATGGAACTGAGTTTAAAGGGAAAAATTCGTTTATCGTTCCTGCCGACCAGCCTCAGTATCGATTGATCAAGGCAATGTTTGAGACTCGAACAACCTTTCAGGATAGCCTTTTTTATGATATCTCCGCCTGGACTTACCCAATGGCATTCAATCTGGATTATATGGCGCTAAACAGTAAGATTTTGAATCTTGCCAACGTCAAGGAAGTATCGAAATCTTCGCTTGAAATGGCTCCAGGTAAAGTAATCGGAAATGCTGGAGCGTATCAATATGCGATGGAGTGGACAGATTACTATGCGCCAAAAGCTGCTTATGATTTGATGGAAGCAGGATTCTTGGTAAGAGTCTCAAATGGTGGGTTTACTGTGCCGGATGGTAAAACATTTGGAAGAGGCACCTTACTGATCGGTATTGGAGAAAGTAAACTAGATGCGCAGCAAATGCATCAAAAATTGACTCAAATCGCAGAAGCCGCACACGTGGATATTTATGCACTAACGAGCGGCTACACCAATGGTGCAAATTTAGGTTCGCCCTCAATGACTCCGCTGAAAATCCCTAAAGTTGCACTCCTAGTAGATGGAGGAGTGGATAGCTACGAGGCAGGAGAAATCTGGCACTTGCTTGATCAGCGTTATGAGATGCCTGTGACTTTGCTGCCTATGGATGCGATCGGAGGCAATACTCTAGACCGATACAATGTGATCCTGATGCCAGATGGACGTTATAATTCCTTGGGAAAAGCTGGAGCAGCTACCCTAAAATCCTGGATTTCTGAAGGTGGTACGCTAGTGGCAAAAGGAGGAGCGTTACGTTTTCTAGCCCAAAATGAGGTAGGTAATTTTACTTTCAGAGAAGGAGCTACTCCAGAGAAAGCTTTGCAAAAAAGCTATGCAAACTATGAAAACAACACAGGTGCAAAAGTAACAGGTGGAGCCATCTTCAACGCCAAACTGGACATTACTCATCCAATTGGCTATGGCTATGAAAGCACAGATATTCACACCTTCCGTAATGACAATTTATTTATGGAGACATCCGAAAACCCATATGCAAATCCTGTAGTGTATACAGATTCTCCCCTTGCTTCGGGATACTTGCATCCTTCAAATTTGGAAAGCCTAAAAAATGGAGGAGTCGTTCGTATTTCAGGGGTTGGTAGCGGTAGAATCATCGGCTTTGCAGACAATATGAATTTCCGAGCTTTCTGGTTTGGTACGAATAAAATATATGCCAATGCGATTTTCTTTGGGCAAGTAATCGATGGGGGAACTGCGCGGTAATTTGACAAATGCTTCTTAATCTAAGAGGCTTTTGTTTTTTCTATTTTAAATCCAGTAAGGCTCAAACTATGCTCTCGAAATTCTTAAAACTACCATTTATTGTACTCTTCTTTCTTTTCATTTCAAATTCAATTTTTGCCCAAGAAATGAGTTTTGAGCTGTATAATCCACCGTCTACGCTTAAAGTCCCCGAGCATCCAGTCACCCGGGCAAAGTTCCCTTTCGTAGATATTCACAGTCATCAAGGCGGAATCAATGAAACACGAATCGATCAACTGCTCGGTGAAATGAGTGAGATCAATATGGGGGTGATGGTCAATCTGAGCGGAAGAGGCTTTGGCAGAGGCGATAGCAATACCCAGCAAGAATACATCAAAGGGATGCTGGCCGAATTTCAGGCTCATGCTCCAGGTCGATTTATGGTTTTTACCAATATCAATTTCGCGGGAATCGGGGATGAGAATTGGAGTCGAATCGCAGTGAAAGAATTGGAGGAAGATGTTGCAGCCGGTGCAGTTGGTTTGAAAATCTATAAGAGCTTGGGATTTTCTGTAAAAGACATGCAGGGAAATCGTGTACCCGTGGATCATCCGGCACTAGATCCGGTTTGGGCTAAAGCTGGCGAATTGGGGATTCCGGTTATTATTCACTCTGCAGACCCTTCCCAATTTTGGGAGCCACTGGACGCCAATAATGAGCGTTGGCTCGAGCTGAAACTTAACCCTAATCGAAAGCGGTCAGACACCGATCCAGCGCCTTTTGAGCAGATTATGGCAGAGCAGCATCATGTCTTTGCGAAGCATCCTAAGACCACATTCATCAATGCGCACATGGGTTGGATGGCCAATGATCTGGACAAGGCTGGAGCTCATTTGGAGAAATACCCTAATGTCAACTTTGGAATTGGAGCAGTGATTGCGGAGTTTGGAAGGCAGCCAAGACGTGCAAACGAGTTTTTTACCAAATATCAAGACCGTTTGCTTTTTGGAAAAGATGCTTACAATAAAGAGGAGTTTTACACCTATTTCCGAGTGTTGGAAACTGAGGACGAATATTTTCCTTATTACAAAAAATACCATGCCTATTGGGCGATGTACGGATTGGGACTTTCGGATGAGGTGCTGAAAAAAGTCTATTACAAAAATGCTTTACGGATCGTACCGGGAATGGATAAGACTTTGTTTCCGGATTGATGGCTTTCTTCTTTTAACCACAGTGGACACAGTAAGGGCGAATAATTATTCGCCCTTACCCGATTTCGATATGTAAAGAAAATTGAGAAATCTATACACATAGATTCTGCTATGTAAAGAAAACCCTTGCTTTCTTTACATAAGCCTCTACCTTTGTAAAGAAAATCAATATATCTTTACATAGATGGTCTGGAAATTAATCCCTTTACCTTATGAAGAGGACTTAGAGAGCAAGTCTATTCTGAAGCGCTTGCCTACAGCTCATGCAGCTTTGGCGGAGCTGAAGGGATTGATTTATTCCATTCCAAACCATGAAATTTTGATCAATAGTTTGGCGATTCAGGAGGCAAAGGATAGTTCGGCAATCGAAAATATCATCACCACCCATGATGAACTCTACAAGTCGGATCTGGAATTCGAGTCGATGTCCCCCGCGATCAAGGAAGTCCAAAATTATGTTGCCGCCATCAAGCGGGGATTTGATTTGGTAGCGTCTCAGGGATTATTGACTAATCAGACGATTCTCCAAATTCAGGAAGTATTGGAAGGCAACAATGCGGGTTTTCGGAAGCTTCCCGGCACAGCACTGAAAAATGCCCAAACTGGCCAGACTATTTACTTACCTCCTCAAGATCCTCAGGAGATTCTTGACTTAATGTCCAACTTGGAGCAGTTCATCAATCAGGCCGAGGATAGTGATTTGGACCCTTTGGTAAAAATGGCTTTGATTCACTTTCAGTTTGAGAGTATCCATCCCTTCTATGATGGCAACGGTCGGACTGGCCGGATTATCAATATTCTCTACCTAATCCTTTGTGGATTGCAAAAGCTTCCAATTCTCTACTTGAGTAGCCATATCATTCGAAATAAGCCTGATTATTATCGACTTCTTCAAGGAGTGAGAGAAAATGGGGACTGGGAAAGTTGGCTAATCTATATGATCGAAGGGATAGAAAATACAGCTCGAGAAACAATCGTTTTGATCGAAAAGCTAAAAATCCTCATGGCTGAGATGAAGATATTGCTTCGGGATAATTACAAGTTTTATTCTCAGGAGCTCTTGAATAATCTCTTCAAACATCCCTACACCAAGATTGAATTCATCGTAAATGAACTGGGAGTATCTCGCATCACAGCGGCGAATTACCTAAATAAACTCGCTGAAGATGGAGTGCTTCGCAAAGAGCGACTCGGAACTGGTAATTATTATGTGAATGAGAAGCTTTACGATCTGTTGACAACAAATTCATAAATGGTATGAATGTAAGAACGCCAAACCCTAGAATCAAGAAGACAATCCAATTTTTGGTAATCTTGCTATTGGTTTTAGGGGTTGCCATCTTTCAGGATTTTTTGAGTTCACGCTACCATGATTATGCTTTTTATGCCTCGGAATCGCTGCTGTTCAATCTGTTTTGGGTTCTGGTATTGCCAATAGCCGCGGTCTTCCGATGGGTATATTTGAAGAAGGGCTTTTTGCGTCAAATTCAATCCAAGATTCTCCGCAACGCGATTTTTGTTTCACTCTCCACAAGCCTTCACTTGGTTCTTATTTCAGGTTTGGTTCATCTGATCTCATGGACGTTTTATGAGGCAACATTTACATTTATCGGAAATCTTGAATACAGCATTTCGGAGGAACTGTATATCTATTTG